>CAMDSI010000033.1 GCA_945906915.1 Spirosoma fluviale
GGGAAAGATAAATTCTCATTTGGCCCAAAGACTTTAAAACCAAATTTACAGATTTAAACGGAAAATAAATGATAAAATCGACGAATTGATACTTCAGAATGAACACTTGATCTACCTAGGATTTCGTCCGTCCATTGTTTGGCAAAATAGGGCATTAAAGAAACCCCTTTCGAACCAAATCCATTAAAAATACCCGCCTCCAGAGATGGATGGAATCCCACAAAAGGTCGGCGATCCTGAGTAGCTGGTCGTATACCGGTTTTTTGAACAAGTATCTCGTAAGAATCCACCCCCATGACTTGCAATTTAGCTTGTAAATCAGCTAATGCCTCGGGCGTAGTTTCATTCGAATACTCCTTCCAACTATACGTCGCACCTACCTTGAAATGTTGATTTCCTAGAGGCAAGACAAATCCATTTTTGTTCAAAATATACTCCTGAGAAGGTTGAGAAGATCGTATTTCCATTAATTCACCCTTTGCGGGCAAGAATGGCAAGCAAGACCACAAAGGATTTTTCTGACCATGAAATCCTTCGCAATAGATTCCCTTAGGTTCTGCACATACCCCAATCTTCAACAGGCCTTTTGCCTCGAAATAATCGCGAGAAACGCGTAAAAGCTTAACCACATCTACCCAACCTGCCTTATTTACCCAAACACCCTCGGACTCCCAGCGTAAATATTCATGGTGAATTTCGTTTTTTCGCTCGACTAACCAAGTCTTCATTTCTTCATTTGCAAAGGGCCTAAATAAGGGCATTGGATGAAAAAACTGCGTACTTAAAGTTGCTTCTACTCGGGGATAAAATTCAAATAGATAATTGAATAATTCATCAGCTAACCAGGTTTGCTCCAGCTTGCGTCCTGTTACGGGATTAAATATTCCCCCAGCAGCTTGGGATGAATTAAAATGAGTTTCAGGAGAATCCCAAATCTCAAACGGAATCTCAGCCTCCAAAAAATGGTGCGCTAAAATCGTACCAGCTAAACCCTGGCCTATAATGATGTAAGGGTTAACGCTTTTCACCTTGCACGCGTCGAACTTGATCTAAAACAAATTCTACTTGTTCATCCATCGAACGATAGGATGTATCTAAATCGATGGCATCTGCCGCACGCTTCAATGGACCTTCGCTACGATTTGAATCAATTTCATCTCGTTTACGTAAATTTTCTATGATTTCATCTAAAGATAAGTCCTCCCCTTTTTGCAAAAGCTCTAATTTTCTTCGCTGCGCCCGTATATGCGGCTCTGCGGTCATGAAAATTTTCAATTCTGCCTGAGGGAAAACAACCGTCCCAATATCTCGACCGTCCATCACAATCCCTTTCTTTTCACCTAATCGTTGTTGTTGAGCTACCATTGCATGCCGTACTTCCGGAATAGCAGCCACTTGGCTAACTAAATCAGAAATATACATTTTACGAATCTCTGCTTCCACATTTTCGCCATTTAAAATGGTATCCGATGCTTGCTTCGAAGGATTAAACTGAAACGTTATTTCCACGTGAGCTAAGGCTTCCTTCACGGCCTCAAGATTGACTAAATCAATATTTTGACGATGAAAATAGAGTGCCACTGCTCGGTACATAGCTCCTGTATCTAAAAAAGCATAATGCAAAGCTGCAGCTACATGACGAGCTGTGGTACTTTTTCCGCATGAAGAGAAGCCATCTAAGGCAATGATAATATCAGACATGAATAAAAAATTATACTAGCTTCAGCAAAAGAATCTTTACTAAATAAATAAAAAACGAGCTCAGTCGATGATGCCAGATTAATACGTGTGTAATAATCCCACAATAGTGAATAGTAATCCAATAAAGGCCGACAAACCACCTACGAATCCTAAACCTACGATGGCTAAAACTACTCCCAATGCAATTAAGGTAAAACCTATTTTTATTTTGGGATGCCAACCGCGTGTTTCCACGGGTCTTTTTGTTGTTTTTATCTCAGGCTGTTTCGCAACGGATTTTACCTCCTTTATATGTTTTTTAACTTTTACCGTCTCAAGGACCTCCACAGGAGCCATTTGAATGGCCGTGGCTTTGTTATTTTCCTCCCCTGCAAAAGCGGAGGAGAAAATAAAAAATAGTATTATGATTTTTTTCATGACGCTATGCGACTACTTTCATTTGATGAAAAACAGTCTTTTCAAACTTGGATTTGGCATAATTTAAATCCACCTCGAATTGTTTAATTTCTGATTGTGACGGAATCTCATACATGGCATCTATCATCACAGCTTCCATGATTGAACGCAAACCACGCGCACCTAATTTAAATTGCATGGCTTGTTCCACCATGTAAACGAGTGCATCCTTTTTGAAGGTTAATTTAACACTTTCCATATCGAAAAGCTTCTCATATTGCTTCACGAGCGCATTTTTAGGCTCCGTCAAAATCGACAATAAGGCCTTTTCATCTAATGGATTCAAGTAAGTTACCACCGGAAGGCGACCTAATAATTCTGGAATAAGGCCAAAAGATTTCAAATCCTGCGCCGTCACATATTTCATGATCTGATCTTTCTCGAAAGACTCATGGAAAGTATCATCCCCTGAGAAACCGATCGGACGAGAATTTAAGCGTTTAGCGATGTGGCGACCAATGCCGTCAAATGCACCTCCGCAGATGAACAAAATGTTCTCCGTGTTAACGGCGATCATTTTTTGGTCCGGGTGTTTACGACCACCTTGCGGGGGAACGTTTACTATCGAACCTTCTAATAATTTTAAAAGCGCTTGCTGAACACCTTCGCCTGAAACATCACGCGTGATGGATGGATTATCCGACTTGCGGGCAATTTTATCAATTTCATCAATGAAAACAATCCCACATTCTGCCTTCTCCACGTCATAATTAGCCGCTTGCAACAGACGCGTTAAAATAGTTTCCACATCCTCTCCTACATAACCAGCTTCTGTTATAACGGTTGCATCAGCGATACAGAAGGGAACTTGTAATTTTTGGGCTAAAGTCCGAGCTAAATACGTTTTACCCGTACCTGTTTCCCCTACCATCAAGATATTTGATTTTTCAATCTTCACATCGTCCATAGCAGGCGCCTGCATCAGACGTTTGTAATGGTTGTAAACCGCGACAGAAAGGTGCTTTTTAGCTTCTTCCTGGCCTACTACATATTCGTCTAAGTATTCTTTCAAATCCTTAGGCTTCACTAATTCAAAAGAATGCTTGGTCCCCGCTTTCGCCTTCGCTGCTTCTCCTAACTCCTCTTTGACTACTTCATACCCCTGCTGCAAGCAGTTATTACAAATGTGGCCATCAATTCCAGATAGCAATAAGCCTACCTCATTTTTAGGACGACCACAGAAAGAACAACTTGTTTTTTTATTACTAGCCACTAGACTTTTCTTGTTAAAATCTCATCAATTAAACCGTATTCCTTAGCCTCAGCTGCCTTCATCCAATAATCACGATCTGAATCGCGTTCAATATCTTCAAACGATTTACCCGAGTGTTTCGATAAAATTTCATACAACTCTTGACGAATCTTAACGATTTCACGCGCTGTAATTTCGATATCGCGGGATTGACCTTGTGCACCACCTGAAGGTTGGTGAATCATAACGCGCGCATGCTCTAAAGCAGAACGTTTACCTGCTGCACCACCTGCTAACAAAACGGCACCCATAGAGGCTGCAAGAGAAGTACAAACAGTCGCTACCTCAGGACGGATATAATTCATCGTATCATAAATACCCAAACCTGCATAAACAGAACCTCCTGGGCTATTAATGTACATCACGATATCTTTTTTCGCATCGGTTGACTCCATGAATAATAATTGAGCCACGATAATATTTGCCATATAATCATCCACTGGAACACCCATAAAGATGATTCGATCCATGATTAGACGAGAAAATACATCAATCTGAGCAAAACGCATGGGACGTTCCTCAATGATATATTGCGTCATATCATCAATTTGATGCATCGGACGACTTCCGACGTTATTCATATACTGATCTACCGCAAGACCGTTCAAACCTCTGTGGTGAACCGCATATTTGCGAAACTCTTCTGATGACAACTCCTTTGGATACATAGGTCTCAATGTTTAAAAATCAAAATTAAAATATTTCTGCAATTAATAAGCAAAACACAAATATACGAACCTTCGTTCACAGAAAACCCCGCGGTATGCGGGGCTTTCAAAAAATAATGTCAAATCTAAGATTAAAGCGCTGCAGCTATCGCCTTAAACTTGTCTACGTCTATTTTAGTTACTTTATGTGGAATATTTTCTACGATTGCAGTAGAAACTTTATCCGCGAAAGCTTGATTATACAAATTCATGAAGTTATCTGATTTCGATTTATCGCTCAAATAACCCATCGCAATTTTCTCGATCATCTCTTCGATACCTGGCTCATTCGATGATAAATAACCACCAAATTGCCCACGCACCATTTCTTTTGCCTTCTCTACCACCTCGGCATATTCTACTTTGACGTCGAATTTCTCAGCGATTTCATTTTTAATCAAGTTCCAACGCATGTCTTTCTTCACATTATCAAAGTCTTGATCAATTTGCTCTGCCGTAAATTTACCTTCGTTGATGCGGATCAACCAAGTACGTAAAAATGCTTCAGGAAGAGCGATTTTCACTTGCTCTAAAATTGCCTTCTCTGCATCAATACGTAATAAATAGTCTGCCTCACGCTTGTAGTTCTCTGTAACAATTGTTTCAACTTGCTCGCGGAATGATTTCTCATCTGTCGCTTTTCCAGCACCTAACACTTTGTCATAAAAAGCCACATTCAATTCTGATGGCACTTGACGTGTGATATCTTCCACTACGAAAGAAACCTCGCCAGTTAAATCAGCTACTTCGTCTTCTTTTTTACCCGTTGCTAAGGCTAAAGCTTTCGCATCTACAAACACTTTATCAATCGCAAATTTCAAGGTATCCTCTTTTTTCGCACCGATGAAAACCTTTTTTGATTTATCATTGATAGCATGCATTGGAATAGCCGATTTCTCTACCCAGTCACCTTGTGTGAAAGTTCCGAATACTAAATCACGGTCTTCTACTGAATCAGGATGAGTTTGATCGCCAAATTGCTTCTTCAAGTTTTCGATCGTTTCTTCGATTTCCTTCTTGTCTGCTTTGATTTCGTAGGAGTTGATTGATTTGATTTTGGCCAAATCCACCGTGAAATCTCCGTGAAAACCTAAATCATAATGGAACGTAAATTCTGTATCTTTTTCCCAATCGATCGCATCTGCCTCATCTACTGCTGGCAAAGGCTCCCCTACTAGGTTCAATTTATTCTCCTTAATATAATCAGAAACGGCATGGCCTAACAAGTGATTTATCTCGTCTACTAAAGCAGATTGACCATATAATTTCTTTACTAACGCTACAGGAACCATACCCGGACGAAATCCTTTGATGGATGCTTTTTTGCGATAATCCTTCAATTTAGCCTCTACTTTTTCCGCGTAATCTGCCGGTGAAACTGCAACGGTCAAACGACCTTCTAAATCCCCTGCCTTGTTAAGTGAAATGTTCATTTGTTCTTATTTATAATTAGCTATTAAAATAAAACCCTCAAAACCTTTTTGGTGTTGAGGGCTTGCCATTGGTACGGGTGAAGGGACTCGAACCCCCATGCCTCGCGGCGCCAGATCCTAAGTCTGGTATGTCTACCAATTCCACCACACCCGCGTAATTTGGAGTGCAAAGGTAGTCAGCAATTTTAAAATTTCAAAAGCTTTTAAATATAAATATTGGATTAACTTTGGACAAAATTGTTGTGCTATGAATTTCAATCGCTGGTACGGAACCTTGCTCGCCTTCTTAGGAGGGATCATTCTTTTGTTTATCTACTTGACTGAAACATTTAACTAAAATGCAAGGACTAGATTGGATTGTTTTATTGTGCACAATTGGTGGAATTGTGGCTTATGGAAGCTGGAAAGGGAAGCAAACGAAGCATTCGTTGCAAGGATTTCTATTAGCGGATCGGGAACTTCCTTGGTACCACATTTTACTTTCGGTGATGGCCACTCAGGCCTCTGCGATTACCTTTTTGTCGGTTCCGGGTCAGGCTTACCACGATGGAATGCGTTTCGTCCAGTTCTATCTAGGCTTACCTATCGCGATGATTATCCTTTCGGTGACCTTCATACCGCATTATTTCTCCTTAAAAGTATACACGGCTTACGAATTTTTAGAGAATCGTTTTGATGCCAAAACCCGCGTGCTCACTTCACTCCTCTTTTTAATTCCACGCGCCTTATCGACCGGTGTGACCATCGCAGCACCTTCCATTATCCTTTCCACTTTATTGGGCTGGGATTTGACGTGGACAAATGCCGTGACCGCTGCGATTGTGACTACTTATTGTATGCTAGGCGGATCTAAAGCTATATCCTATACGCAAATGCTACAGATGGCGGTGGTGTTAGTCGGCATGATTTTCGTAGGCTTTTATGCTGTTTCCTCGTTGCCGGATGGGATTGGAGTGAAAGAATCCTTGCAGATTGCGGGCAAGATGGGGAAAGTCAATTTGATTGATTGGAAATTTGATTTGAATAATCGCTACAATATTTGGTCTGGGATCATCGGTGGCTTCTTTTTGCAACTCTCTTATTTCGGTACGGACCAAAGCCAGGTAGGCCGTTACCTTTCAGGTGTTTCAGCTTCAGAGATTAAGAAAGGTCTTTTAATGAATGGATTTCTGAAAATCCCCATGCAGTTTTTCATTTTGCTCGTAGGGATTTTGGTATTCACTTTTTACCAGTTTAACGCCCCTCCTACTTTTTTCAATAAAAATACGGAGGCCGTGTTTAGCACTATTCCAGGACATAAAGCCATTGACCAAGAAAAGGGAGCTATTTTTGAGGCGAAGAAATCAGCTATTTTACAGCAGGATTTTGATCGACTTGATGGTTTGAATAAACAAGCGATTAAGAACCAAGAAAAAGCCGTGGAGCTCCTAAAAACAGCCAAACCAAACACCGAGGCACAAGACACTAACTATATTTTCTTACGCTATATCATCGATCATTTACCGATTGGATTCATAGGATTCCTCATCGCGATGATTTTACTTTCCTCCATGGGCTCGATGGCATCCGCATTTGGTTCATTAACCTCCATCTCCATGGTGGACATCTATCAGCGATTTATAGCACCTGATCGTGGAAATCAGCATTATTGGTGGACATCAAAAATCATCACACTCGGCTGGGGAATTCTCTGTTTAGTGGTAGCTCAGTTTGCCGTCAATATGGGGAGTTTAATTGAAGTCGTCAATATCTTAGGTTCCTGGTTTTATGGTACGATTTTAGGTATCTTCTTGTGTGCCTTTTATTTACCTAGAACGACAGGGACGCAGGTTTTCATCGCAGCATTGATTGCTGAAGCCTTTGTGATTTATGCGTGGAAAATGGACTGGATGGCCTTCCTTTGGCTTAATGTTTTAGGCTGTTTATTAGTGATGGCGATTGCCTTACTTTTGAGTCTTTTTATGGGGCCAAAACAGACATCGAAAACTTCACCGGAATAACCGGTTTCTCATCGAAGGAGCGTTCTTTTTTAATTGAATCCACAACGGCCATACCTTTAGTGACTTTTCCAAAAACCACATATTTTCGATAAAAGCGACTCGCCTGCTCCGTGTCCGTCACAATAAAAAATTCTGTGGGCGACGATGATTGCAAGGGATTTCCTTCGTCATAACGAGCCATCGCAATCGAACCCCGTACCGGCCTCAATTCATCGATATATTCTGCTGGAACTAAGAAATTCAAGCGATCAAAGTACTCTCCACCTCCTTGTATTCCTATTTCATACACATTGCGATAGAAATAACGGTCTTCGAAATAACCCATCTTTACCAGGCGAACAAAGTTCACCGTATGTAGAGGTGTTCTATCATCTAACTCGAGTTCAAAATCACCTAGACGGGTACTTACCTGAATCCGACGCTCCGTGTTTTGCGCTGATTGCGCTTGTAATTCCTCCTTTACTTTGGCAGGATCAATGCGCCAATTAGGCTTACATGCAACTAACAAGAAGGGAATCAAAAACAGATAACGCATAAAAAAAGGGGGCCTTTCGAGCCCCCTAAATTAATTAAAATTCTAGATTATGCGTTTGATGTTTTCTTTCCAAAGAAATAAAGAATCGCAAATGCTACAATTAAGATAGCTGGAAATAACAACATATTAGACAATGTTGCTTGGCCTGCCGCTAAATCAGCTACATCACCCGTTAAGCCATTGCTAACTGCCACCACTTTATTTTTATCAATCCATCCACCAATAATTGGCTGGAACATAGAAGACGAAAACATCCCGATTCCACCCATAATGGAAAGACCCAAAGCACCTGTTTTAGGCATCGCTTCCGCGACATAACCTAACATGTTTGGCCAGAAATAACAAATACCTAAGGCATAGATGAAGGCAGCGAAGTACAAGGTAGTTCCTGACATCGTACTCATCATGTATAATCCGGCTAATGCAAATACTGCAGAAGCTAATAAAACACCTACTGTATTAATCTTAGCAATAATGGAACCAGCGAAATAACGACCCACGGCCATCAAACCTGTCACCAAGGCTAAAATTAACATCGGACTAGCACCCGCTTTTGCTAAAATCGGACCTACCCATTGCTGAGGACCAAATTCTGAAATAGCTGTTAATGCCATACAAGCCGCCATAAATAAATACAATGGATTAAGCATAGCCTTAAAACTAACCAAAGTCGAACTAGCATCAGCCTTTGGTTTAGGGAAAGCTTGACCAAAGAACAAGACTGCATAAATGGCAGTTGGGATAATAATTACCCAAACTTGTGTTTGCCAAGCCATTCCTGCATCCGTCATGAACTTAGAGATTAAAGAACCTACCACAATTCCACCTGGGAACCACATGTGAAAACGATTCAGCTTACTACTCATCTCGTTACCCGTGTAGGCATCAGCAATCATCGGATTACATGCTGCTTCTGTGCAACCATTTCCTAATCCAATTAAAAGAGTAGAAATTAATAGGGTATTATAGTCAACTGCATAAATGGTCAATAAAATACCAGCAGCATGTGCTACTAAGGCAATTTGCATAATCAACTTTGGCCCGATGGACGTGTAAAAAACACCCCCCAAGATCATGGAAATAGGAAAGCCTAGAAACCACATTTGATTTATATGACCTAATTGTTCATTCGACAAATTTAATTCTAGTCCTAATTGCGGTAAAATACCTGCACGGATACTAAAAGAGAAGGCAGTCGTAATGAGGGCAAAACAGGACGCCAAAAATAATCGATTGGCATTAACAGTTTGATTCATAATTGTTTGGGGTTTAGATAATAGATTTAGATTTGGTTAATCTTTAAAAAATTAAATTCTTCATTAGAAAAATCGTAACAAAAAAACAAAAAGTTTTTGGGATAATGGCACGCAGAGGCAATTATTTTTGATAAAATTTTAAAAAAAGAGCTATTTAGAGGCTATAAAACCAAATTTTGCTCTATTTTTGTAAGATATCTAAATCTATAATACTTATGATTCAAGGAGGTTCTGCTACACAGGCAAAATCACGCCAAAGCAGGAAAATCAGAATGGGAATGATCGGAGGAAGTCAAGAGGCTTTCATCGGTGCAGTTCACCGTCGCGGTTCCCAACTAGACGGAGAAATCGAATTAGTTTGCGGCGCATTTAGTTCCAGCGCGGAGAAATCTAAAGCCACAGGAAACGCTTTATATCTTCCAGAAAACCGTGTTTACGGATCTTATGAGGAGATGATTCTGAAAGAAAAAGAATTGCCTGAAGGCGAAAGAATGGATTTCGTTTCCATCGTTACCCCTAACCACGTGCATTTTCCGGCGGCTAAACTGGCCTTAGAAAATGGATTCCACGTGGTTTGCGATAAGCCGGCTACGTTGAATTTAGCTGAGGCAAAAGAATTGAAGCAAATCATCTGTAAATCGGGGTTGATTTTTGCTTTGACCCATAATTATACGGCCTATCCGATGGTCAAAGAGGCGAAACACCTCGTGGACTCCGGACAATTAGGCGAAATTCGCAAAATCATCGTGGAATATCCTCAAGGGTGGTTAATCGACTTAGTAGAAGCAACCGGCCAAAAACAAGCCGCTTGGAGAACCGATCCAGCCCGTTGTGGAGCTGCTGGTGCCATCGGCGACATCGGTACGCACTGCGAGAATTTGATCGAATACATCACGGGATTACATATTAAAGAACTTTGTGCAGATCTAACCATCTTCGTGGAGGGACGCTTATTAGATGATGATGGCAATATTTTAATCCATTATGATAATGGAGCTAAAGGTATTTTACATTGCTCTCAAATCTGTAATGGAGAAGAAAATGACTTCAACTTCCGTATCTATGGAAGCAAAGCGGGAATTACGTGGCACCAAATGGAGCCGAATACGATGGTCTTTAGGACGCGCGACGACGGAGCGCGGATTATTCGTACGGCCGTAGGCCAGCTATCTCCTGCCGCTAATGCGCATACGCGTCAGCCTGCTGGACACCCAGAAGGCTACGTAGAGACTTTCGCGAACATTTACCGTAATTTTGCCTTTGCTTTAAGAGCGAGATGGGAAGGAAAAGCACAAGATCCTTTGTACGATTTCCCTGGAATCGACGAAGGAATTATGGGAATGGCCTTCATCGAAAATGTGGTGAGATCAGCCCAAGACAATACAAACAAGTGGACAAAATTTGAACTATAATATAACCATGACTAAAATCAAAGTTGGAATCGTAGGAACCGGATTTATCGGACCCGCTCATATCGAGGCTTTACGCCGTTTACCTAATATTGATGTCGCTGCACTTTGCGAGGTGACTATCGAACTAGCTGAGGCGAAAGCGAAGCAATTAGGCATCGGCCGTTGGTATACCTTCGAAGACCTATTAAAACAAGACGACATTCAGTGCGTGCATATTTGCACGCCTAACTTCTTACATTATTCACAGTCGAAAGCGGCTTTATTAGCTGGAAAACATGTGGTGTGTGAGAAACCGTTAGCAAAAGACTTACACGAAGCAGAGGAATTAGTCGCATTAGCAGCTAAAACTGGCTTAGTGAATGCCGTTCACTTCAATCTGCGCTACTATCCTCTCGTACGTCAAATGAAGACGATGCGCGAGAAAGGTGATTTAGGCGAAATTTATTCGATCATCGGTAGTTATTTACAAGACTGGTTATTCTACAATACGGATTATAACTGGCGTTTAGAGCCGGACAAATCGGGGGATTCACGTGCCATCGCAGATATCGGATCTCACCTATTAGATATTATTGAATACATCACTGGTTTGAAAACGGTCGAAGTAATGGCTGATTTTAATACGGTTCACAAAGTGCGTAAGAAGCCTTTGAAGCCCGTAGAGACTTATTCAGGCAAAATGTTGCAACCAGAAGATTACGCAGATGTGCTAATTAACACGGAAGACCACGCGAACGTTTTATTACGTTTTGACAATGGAAACCGTGGTTCTGTAACAGTATCACAAGTTTCAGCAGGTCGTAAGAACCAATTGAAATTAGAGATTTCAGGATCCAAAAAGACATTTGCATTTAACTCGGAGTCCCCGAACGAAATGTGGATCGGTAACCGTGATCAAGCAAACCAAGTTTTGATGCGTGATCCATCTTTAGCTTATCCAGAGGCAACTGCCTTAATGACCTTCCCTGGAGGACATAACGAAGGCTTCTCTGATACTTCGAAGCAATTATTCAAAGAGGTGTATGCAGCTGTAGAAGCTGGTAAGCAACCAGAGAATCCAATGTACCCTACTTTTGCGGATGGATACCGAGAGTTATTAATTTGCGAGCGCATTTTAGATTCAACAAGGTCTCAAAAATGGGTTAAAATCTAAACCTTTAAAAAATATGAAAACGATTCAAGGGCCAGCGATATTTTTGGCACAATTTATGGGCGACGAAGCCCCTTTTAATTCTTTAGACAGCATCACGACTTGGGTAGCCTCTTTAGGTTACAAAGGAGTTCAAATTCCGTCTTGGGATTCCCGCTGCATTGACTTGCAGAAAGCGGCAGAATCTAAGACCTATTGCGATGAAATCGTAGGAATGTTAGCTGCTAAAGGCTTACAAATCACCGAATTATCCACTCACCTTCAAGGTCAATTAGTGGCTGTTAACCCAGCTTATGACCTTGGTTTCGATGCATTCGCTCCAGATTCCGTTAAAGGAAATCCCAAAGCACGCACCGAATGGGCTATCCAACAATTAAAATATGCTGCCAAAGCATCTCAAAACCTTGGTTTAAATGCCCACGTCACGTTCTCTGGCGCTTTGATGTGGCACACGGTTTATCCTTGGCCACAACGTCCAGCTGGATTAGTGGAGCAAGGTTTTAAAGAATTAGGTCGCCGTTGGTTACCCATCCTAAATACGTTTGATGATTGTGGCGTGGATTTATGCTACGAGATTCACCCAGGCGAAGATTTGCACGATGGAGTGACGTTCGAGATGTTCTTAGACGAAGTAAAAGGCCATAAACGCGCGAATATATTGTACGATCCATCGCACTTTGTGTTACAAGCTTTGGACTACAAACAATACATCGACTTCTACCACGAGCGCATCAAGATGTTCCACGTAAAAGACGCCGAGTTCAACCCAACGGGAAAACAAGGGGTTTACGGTGGCTACCAATCTTGGATTAACCGCGCAGGCCGTTTCCGCTCTTTAGGCGACGGACAAGTAGATTTCAAAAGCATCTTCTCTAAATTAACCCAATACGGATACGACGGATGGGCAGTTTTAGAATGGGAATGCTGCATTAAAGATCCAGTTCAAGGAGCTACGGAAGGAGCACCATTTATCTCTAGCCACATCATCAAGGCAACTGAAAAGGTCTTCGATGATTTTGCTGGAACCGGAGCTGACGAAGAGTTTAATAAGAAGATTTTAGGTCTATAAGTAAAAAGCCCCTGACGAGTCAGGGGCTTTTTTTCTTTATTCTTTCTCCCAGAATATATAAACAAACCAAGCGGCAGATAACAAGACCACATTCTTGATAATGTATTGGCCTGTTAATGTTAAGTTGAAAAAGGATTGCCAGGTTTCGTTTGGCAAAATTAGGATAGGCATAAATGTCGTAAACATGTGAACGATCATTAGCCCAAAAGCTAATTTAGTTAACCGAGGGGATAACCAAACAAATCCAATCAGACACTCCCCTATTCCTAAAATCAACAAAAAAGTCTGAATCCCCATCATGGGTTCGAGCGTCAGATTAAAAAGCTTCGTTACTAATCCCTCTGCCGGTGAAGTGCCTATCACTTTCAAGAATCCAAACCAAATATACACCACCGCGATCATCGCACGATTTAACCAAGCAGCTGTTACTAAGGCTTGCAGGCGTGTTTTGCTAATAGTTACCATAGCGTAAAAGTATTTAAAGTCGTGAAATCAAAAAATGACATTTATCAGAAACGATGCGTCACTGTCGCAGAAATAAAATAGTCCGCAAAAGCCGCATCCCCATGTTTATTATTCACCCAGTCACTTGCACTCTTGATACGATTACGCTGTGTCGCGATAGGCAAAGAAACGAAAAATGTATTTTTAGCTGTTGAATAACTGATACCTGGCTCGATCGAAAAGATATAGCCTGGACGGCGGAAACCGTCTGAATCTCCAATTAAATCATAGGCTGGAACACCTTCGATTCGTGCACCTAGCGTAGCACCGATACCAGCTTTAGGAGCCAAAGCATAATTCAATCCTACACGTCCTGCGTATTGATCTGCCACCGACATATAACGTACTATTTCATCCGTCACTACTTTATCCGGCGCTACGTTTGCAGCATCATTCACATTCTTCGGATTGGACATATAGAAAGCGTTATAGTACAAGGACGTACGGCTAAATAATTGCTGGTAACCTTGGAATTCTAAGTTAATGCCTACACCGCCATCACCTAATTGAATCGATTGATCTACTGGTTTATCGATCGTATAATCCGATCCATCGCTTGCTCTTCTATGGAATTTATCCATTGCTTTCCAGTCGCCAGTAGGCAATTTCAATCCAAGTCCAACAGATAAATTTCCTTTCATGTGTTTCAAAGGATCTAATAACCAATAAGACGCTGTTAAACGAGCATCACCGATACCGTTTGCCATCGTTCCGAAACGCTTTTGCGCTGGATTCACGGTAACCGCGTTACCATAATGCTCATAAAGTGAGGTACGGTAATTAAAATTCAAAGGTAGATTAACCGCTACAGAAAAACGATCCGTCACTGAATAGGTAACCCCTAAATCAAAACTTTGGGAATCATTAATCACATTTGTACCTGCTGCTTCACGCTGTGGCTGGTAATCTGCACCTACGTAATGCTTATACGAATGAAGATTTCTGAAACCTAAAGAAACTTGCCATTGCCCTGGATGCATCATCGAATTCGAGTTTGCACCAGTTCCTACTGAGCAGCTCATATGACGAACCGCTACACAACCTTGACCAAAAGAACTAGACGTAAATAGTATTAAAAATATGAGTGATAATAGTAAATTTTTCATTTTGCTTAATTTTTTAAATAATATACAATCTCCCGGGACGTATTTGTCCTAGGATAAAAAGGGAATCAAAGAAAAATTAAGCTTGCCGTGGCGGCGAGAAAAGAGTAGACGAGATGTCTTGGGTAGATAAAATAGGGTGAGTGGGAGCCGCAATCGAGACTGGCCATTCGATAATATAAAATACCCAGCCAGACGACTGAGCACAATATTCTTTTACTAGGGTATTAATTAATTTCGATTTAGCTGGGGTAGAACCCGGCTCATCCGTTAAATGCTCATTCACTTGCTGTGCTAAATCGAAGAAATTTTCGCGGGCATTTCGGTCTTTAACCATGACCGTTACTAAGGTGTCATTTTCCACCTTGCGCTCTTTCATTTCGTAGAATTCATCGCCCTGACGAACGGAACCCTCTACTTCTTCTGAAGAAACCCAATCCGTTTGGTAAGGTAAATTAATAGGAATTTTAACGACTACCGTTTCTTCCGTCGCTGGATCGATAGCCACTGTATTGCCTTCCGATAAATACTGCAATGCAAATCCACCTGCTTGGTAAAGCAGAATTCCGAATAGCATTATGGCAAGTATTTTTTTCATTCAAAGGCAAAAATAGGCTATTTTTCGATTACTGTGCCTAATTCCTGGGAAATATTTTTTTGAATTTCTTTC
>CAMDSI010000034.1 GCA_945906915.1 Spirosoma fluviale
GCACTCTTTAAAGAAGCTTTATCTTGCTGTAATTGAATTTTTAATGCTTCTAAATCGGCTACTTGACCGCCTAGAGATTTGATTTCAGCAATTTTTGCATCTAATTGAGTTGAAATCGAATCTAATTGCGCGCGAGTATTGGATAACTCTACTGCTTTTTCTTCGATTTGAGTTGCTTGATCTTTCGTCGTTTGGTTTGAGCGGAAGTACAAAACTCCTAATACTGCCGTTAGCACAGCTAAGACAATAATGGCAATTTTGGAATTGTTATTAGGCGATTGTTCCATTTGGTTATAAATTGATTTTAAAGGGTTTATAATTTTTAATGCCGTAAAAATACAAAATAAAATTCACATTTCGGATTGAAGACTCTTTTTGATTAATTTGCGTACCATTTATACAACCTATGCCTACATACGACTTTATTGTCATCGGTTCTGGAATTGCGGGTTTATCCTATACGGTTAAAGTCGCAGACTATTTTCAGGAGCGCCAAATTCCGATCAAAATTGCCTTGATTACGAAGACCGTAGCTGAGGAAACGAATACGAAATATGCGCAAGGTGGGATAGCAACTGTTTGGGATTCTGCCGATTCTTTCGAAAAACACATCGATGACACAATGGTGGCTGGCGACTTTGTGAGCGACCGAAAAGTGGTTGAAATAGTGGTAAAAGAAGCTCCTGAGCGCTTACAGGAATTGATTGCGTATGGCACGGCATTTGATCGCCAGGAAGATGGGTCCTTTGATTTAGTGAAAGAAGGAGGTCATTCGGACAAACGGATTTTGCACCATAAAGATTCGACAGGAAACGAAATTGAGCGGGCCTTATTAGCCAAAGTCAAGTCATATAAAACAGTTGATTTCTTCACGCATTATTTTGCTGTCGATTTAATTACTCAACATCATTTGGGTGAAAAAGTAACCAAAGACACACCCGGGAAAAAGTGTTTTGGGGTGTATGTTTTGAACCTCAAAACAAATAAAATTAAAACTTTTTTAGGTAAAACTACCTTGTTAGCTACAGGGGGAATAGGTCAAGTCTATCAATCGACTACAAATCCTACTATTGCTACGGGCGATGGAATTGCCATGGCTTACCGGGCCAAAGGCTTCGTAGAAGGAATGGAATTCATACAATTTCATCCGACGGCCTTATATAATCCAGGCAAGAAACCTTCTTTCTTGATTTCAGAAGCCGTTCGTGGCCATGGAGGAATATTAAAGAACCAAGATGGTAGCACGTTCATGGAAAAGTACGACGCACGTTTGTCCTTAGCCCCTCGGGATATTGTGGCACGCGCGATTGACTCGGAAATGAAAACGCATGGAACAGATCACGTTTTTTTAGATACGAGGCATATCCCGAAAGAAGAAATTCTGCAACATTTTCCGATGATATACGATCATTGCCTCCAGGTTTTAGGTATTGATATGTCGGAAGAAATGATTCCTGTCGTCCCCGCACAACATTATTTATGTGGTGGCATTATCGTGAATGAACACAGCCAAACCAATATTGAAAATCTCTTCGCAGCTGGCGAATGCTCGTTCACTGGATTGCATGGAGCGAATCGTTTAGCTTCGAATTCACTCTTAGAAGCCATCGTCTTTGCGCACCGGGCCTTTGAAAAATCGGTGGCGGAATTTGGAACGCAAGTACTTCCTGCAGGCATTCCAGCTTGGAATGATGAGGGAACTAGGAATCCAGAAGAGATGGTTTTAGTAACGGAAATGACGCGAGAATTAGAATCCATTATGTCTAATTATGTAGGCATCGTTCGGACGGATCGCCGTCTGAAAAGAGCCTATGATCGCTTGGAATTAATCTATTTAGAGCACGAGGAATTATACCGCCAATCCAAGATTACGGTGCCTTTGTGCGAATTAAGAAATATGATTAATGTGGCTTATTTGATCATCAAACACGCCCGAGCACAACGCGAAAATAAAGGTTTGCACTATAACCTAGATCTGATTCTTTAGGTAAGAAACAATGACGTCTAGCCCTTTCTCGAAGTGTTGATTATTCGGAATCAAGATATCGCAAGAACGCTTGTGTGGGCGAATGAATTCCTCATAAGTAGGCTTTACATGGTATTTCCAGCGGTACATCACGTCTTGTAAATCGTATCCGCGTTCTTCGTTATCCCGCTTAATTCTGCGTTTTAATTTGATTTTATCCTGTGCATCGATGAAGATTTTTAGGTCCAAAAGGGAGGCCACTTCAGGGAAGTGAAACACAAAAATACCTTCTACTACTAAGATTTTGCGCGGGTAAAAATGCAGCATATCGGGCACTTTTACTGTGTTATTGAAGGTATATTCTAACCGGCTGACGATTTCGCCATTTCGCAATCTCTCTATATCAGCTGCGAAGGCTTTATCATCAATTGCCCCAGGTAGATCAAAGTTTTCAATACCATTATGATCTTTAGTTTGTTCTTCAATCGAGCGATAGTAATTATCCTGAGATAAAAGACAAATGTCGTCAGTTTGAAATTGCTCCATTAATCGGCTTAAAAACAGGGTTTTGCCTGAGGCGCTACCTCCAGTGATTCCGATAATAAAGGGACGTTCGATTGTTGACATGTGTGCTAATTCGGTTGCAAATTTGCAAAAAGGTTTTTATTTAAGCTAAAAAAGGGCTTTCATTTTCGGAATTTGAGGTAAATGGCTACCTCGTCCTTTGTTTTAGAGGCTACGTGATGCAGGCCAGCTTTCGCGAATTCGTCAATGATTTCCTTTTCAAAAAACAACTCTTTTCCACAACCTTCGTGTTGCAAACGTTCACTTTTGGAGATTTCCTCTTCGATAATAATCGTTCCTCCCTCTTCAAGTGCGTCAATGATTTTTACTAACATTTGCGCACGATCCTCGAATTCGTGCCAGGCATTGAAGACCCAAATTTGGTTTGATTTCTGTAGGCTTGCTGGATTCAACTCCACTCCCGTCTCCCATATTATTCCCGTTTTTTCTGTGAAATAGGCAATGCTATCCGCCACGTCATCGGCGTCCACCAGGGGATCGATCAGCGTTAATTGTCTAGCAGGATAATGGAGGCAGAGACTGACTTCCCACCAGCCATAACCACACCCTATGGAGGTGATGTGATCATCTTTTTGCCAAAGCCCAAATTCATAGAATTCTTTCATCGATTCGCAATTTAAGGTATATTTGACGAATTAAATAAAAAACAACATGGCTATTTTTATTGCTTCTACGGCCAGCGTGATGGGTCGTGTTTTCATTTCGAAAGACGTCTCCGTCTGGTACGGTGCGGTGATTCGTGCGGATGTGGAGGAAATTCATTTAGGTGAAGGCTGCAATATTCAAGATAATGCTGTTTTACATGCAGATGAAGGAGAAAAAACCATCATCGGAGCGAACGTAACCGTAGGTCATGGTGCGATTGTCCATGGCGCAGAAATAGGGGAAGGAAGCTTAATAGGAATGCAAGCGACCGTTTTGAATAGGGCCAAAGTAGGTAAATTTTGCCTCATCGGTGCCCACGCTTTAGTTACAGAAGGAATGGAAATTCCCGACTATTCGCTCGTTTTAGGGACCCCTGCTAAAGTGGTAAAAATACTAACTGAAGACCAGATCAACCGTTTGAAATTTGGCCCTCCTCATTATGTAAAAATGGGAGCCGAACATAAATCAGGAAAATTCCCTCTATTAACCGCTGCTGATTTCGAATAATGGAACTTATTTTAATTCGTCATGCCCATGCTGGGCCACATACATCGGATGACAAAGGTCGTCATCTTTCTGAGAGAGGAATCGAAGAAGCCTTGTTATTAGGGGAATGGATGCATTTGAAACAAATTCCTGCTGGTTTTTGGCTCATTTCTGATGCCATTCGTACGCGAGAAACAGCAGAATTACTCGGAAAACCTTTTTCTGAATATGAAAATTCAGAATTTTGGTATGTCTCGAGCGGTCCAGATTATCTAGAAAAATTAATGAAACGTACGGAGCCTGTTATTTACCTAGTTGCTCATAATCCATCCATCTCGTATTTAGCCTCCTTTGTAACCGGCGAAATGATTCAAATGGAAACGGCTGGATGTATATCTTTGCATTTCCCAGGTCTGACTTCTTGGTCAGAAATCACCAAAGGTTCAGCCATCATTACCCACCAACTATGAACAAAAATCAAAAAATCTTTCGCTGGATATTAATTCTATTTACGCTGTTGATGATTGCGTTAGCGGTGCAGATGGCGAGTCATACCACTGCTCCCTGGAATAAGAAAAAACATTCAAGTCGCTAGTCGTCCTTCGGACTTAGTCGCGACTGCGTCGCTTAGTCGCCGTTTCACGGCTTAGTCGTCCTTCGGACTTAGTCGCGACTGTGTCGCTTAGTCGTCCTTCGGACTTAGTCGACTGAAAATATTTCATAATGCATCGCCGCAGGCGATTCAAAGTTCAAAGTTCAAACTTCAAATTTGAACTTTGCTCTTTGAACTTTGCTCTTTAGAGCACGCTTTCAATGTGCTTCAAATGATGCGTACAATGCCACGCATATATCCCCAACACCTTGTCCAAAGGATACGTAATTCCGCGTTCAGGATGGAAATAGGTTCTCTTCCAATCAGCTTCCGATACAGTTTCCATTAAGTATACCCATCGAAGATGGATGTAACGCAGACCTTCGATCGACCAGGAGATGGGAGCCTGATTGCCATCTGGCATGGATGCCCAATCGTCTTCGCTATATGGTTTGATACTAGGATTATCTTCTGTAAGAGCCATTTTGAAACGGATGTAGCTGTTCATGTGGCTATCCATTAAATGGTGGATCACTTTGCGAGCTGACCAGCTGCCTTCGCGATACGGTTTTTCTAGAAGAGCTTCGTCCACCCCTTTTAACATGGCTGCTAAATCGTCTGCTGTAGAGGCGATGGTTTTGATCCATTCGGCTCTAATTGCTGGCGTGATGACCTCCGGATTTTTGTATTTCCCGATGGGGTATTGCAAAGGGTTTAATTCCGTATTAGACATTCGTATAAAATTTAGTGATGGAAATGGCTGCCTCCCGGGTATGAGCGATCAAAGGATGTACCCCTGTTTTGATGGTCTCTAGCATTTCTTTGGCAGAGTCTTTACTTAAATGAGCTACATGTAAAGGAAGCAAAGTTTCGCCTTCTTCGATTTCTAGGGGTGTACAAACAAGGAAGTTTTTCGTGCCTAAGGCGGCTAATTCAGCAGCTTGGATTTTGATGGCTTGGAAACTTGCTTCCAAAGCCTCTTCGTTCGCACCATTGATCTCTAAAATTTGGACTTCTTGCGCAGCCTTTGCTTGCAAAGTGGCAGCAATGGCTTCATCTAATGCCTTTAATTGTAGGTTTAAGAAATAATAGTTTTTACCTGTTCTTAAACGTTCGCGGATGGATTGACGAATGAAATAGGTTAAAGAATCGGTTATATTTAGCCCTATTTCAGCCATTTGCTTGAAAATTAAGGAACTAGGGGACATGCCTGGAATGGTATTAGGGTCGTGTAGGACCACTATTCCTTGGGTGTCTAAGAATCCATCAATTCTGGTGCAAACGCCAAAACCTAAATCATCAAAAGCCTGTTTTACTTGCGCTTGAATCAATTGGAGGTGAGCTAGACTAGCGTGCATCGGAATGCGTTTGCGCGTTAATTTCGATTTGTATTTGGCATTAAAATCAAAGACTTCGACTGATTCATCTATGACGATTTCAGTCGGAGGAAGGGCTACCGTCTCACCGGTAGGGGTTTGAATCACACCACAGCTGAATTCATTTCCGTTGACGAAAGACTCGAGTAAAATCGCGTCTTCGGAGTGGATAGATTGAATGCTAGCCTTCGTAACCGAATGAGTGAAATAATCGACTAAAGCATTTAATAATGGGCTAGGGTGGTGGTAGATTTGTTTTGAGAAAACGACAGGGAATCCGATTCCCTCATCTAAATTCACCATCTTTTGCAAAAGGGTTACCTGGCCATTTTCGTCTAATTTTAACCAATCCTCGCGGTAGATTTCTTCAATGAAAAGACATTTTTTGATGGCTTTGTCGAAATCTTCGATGGAATCTTCTTTCACGAAAGCAAGACCGATGGAAGAACCTTGGTGTGGAGCTTTGGCTACAAAAGGGATACCGATTTCTTTCTTAATTTGCTCGAAAAGTGTTTCCCTACCATATTTAGTATAGTCGTCTCTTTGTAAAACGAAGAACTTCTTCTCCAAACCCACGGATTTCTTCAGCCACTCGTTTTGTTTGGCCTTATCAATACCGATAGCTGATCCTAAGACGCTAGGCCCAGAATAAGGAATATTATACCATTCTAACAGACCTTGAATACTTCCGTCTTCCGCTCCAGGGCCGTGCATGGCGATGAAGGCAAAGTCAAAATGCGATGCAAAATCAGCCGGTTGAATGACCTTCCCCACTTCTGCTAATAAGGCCGCAGCATCGGCATCTGGCAAAGACTCGATATAGACTTCGAAAGGAGCAGTTTGTGAGCTTTTAGGAGGGTAGAAGGAACGTATTGATTCCTCAAATATAAGCTCCTCCTTAATCAAGATGAAATTACCTAAGCTATCCACGAAAACGGGGATGGGCTGAAATAATGCCTTGTTCAGGTGAGCCATGGCAGTTTTGCCCCCTAAAAAACTGATTTCCCGTTCACGCGCGGGTCCGCCAAAAAATATTCCTATCCGCATCATATGCCTTTTAGGGTTTTACTTCTTCTACTGCAATAATTTCAGGCACATCTCTTCGGATGGCCTCTTCCACTCCTGCCTTAAAAGTCATGGCAGATATGTTACATGTTTGGCAATTGCCAGTTAGCGCTAATCTCAATATATTATCCGGAGTAATCTCGGTGATTTCCACATTTCCGCCATCCGCTATTAGATAAGGTCTAATGCTATCTAAGGTCGTCTGAATGCGGTGGTAAAGCGGGTGATTTTCCATATTAAGAAGCTTGGTTTTTCGCGTTTGAAATCGCTACTTGTTGTGCTAAATTAGCGGCAATCGCAATAAAGGCATCTGCACTCGGCCCTTCGCTAGAGGCGATCGGTTTGCCTTCGTCCCCTGCCTCACGGATGGCCTGAATTAACGGAACCTCTCCTAAGAAGGGAACCGCATATTTTTCAGCTAATTGCTTTCCGCCATCTTTACCAAACAAATAATATTTGTTCTCAGGTAATTCTGCGGGAGTAAAATAAGCCATATTTTCTACTAAACCCAAAAGCGGAACATTGATTCCTGCTTGCTTAAAGAAGGCTAAACCTTTTGTTGCATCGGAAAGAGCCACTTTTTGAGGAGTGGTCACGATCACCGCACCAGTCAGTTTAATGAGCTGCACTAAGGTTAAATGAACATCTGACGTTCCAGGAGGAAGGTCGATTAATAAATAGTCTAATTCGTCCCAGTTTGTATCTCCAAAAAATTGGCGAAGCGCCTGCGTCATCATAGGTCCTCTCCAAGGCACAGGACTTTCGCTAGGAGCTAAAAAGCCCATCGAGATCATCTTGATACCGTATTGCATAATCGGTTGTATGCGGTTTTTGCCGTCTACTTCGGTTACTAAGGGTTGTAAATCTTCCGCCCCAAACATCACCGGAATCGAAGGTCCAGAAATATCTGCATCTAAAATACCCACTTTTGCTCCAGCATTCTTCAAGGCCATGGCTAAGTTCGCGGTTACCGTAGATTTTCCTACGCCACCTTTTCCTGATGCAATGGCAATCACGTTTTTAACGCCTGGAATAAGTGGATCTTTCGAAGTCAACGAAGTGACTTCAGCCGTCATGTTAATAACGATTTTCAAGTCTGGATGCACTAAATTATGAATGGCATCCTCGCAATCTTTTCTGATCTTCTCTTTTAATGGACAAGCTGGTGTCGTTAGAACGACCGTGAAGCGAACCTCACCCACGCCTAATTCCACATCCTTAATCATATTCAACGTCACTAAATCTTTCTTCAGATCAGGTTCTTGAACGGTACTTAAGGCACCTAAAATAATCTCTTTACTAATACTTAATTCTCCCATGAATCTCTTTTCCTTTTCAAACCTCAAATATACGTGTTTTTTATTTCATGCGCGACGTATTCGGCGATTTTGCACGTATCAATTCTTTGGTATTTTTCCTCATTCAGTTCTGCTAATAATACCTCTAATACCCGGCGATGATCTAGTAATTTAGCCGGATGTGGTCTGTGTCCCAAAGTTCGGTAAATGGAATCCCATTTTTTCTGAATAACCTGCAATTCCGCATCAAAAAATACAGAAGCAAATCTCTCCCATATATAATCTTGCGCTTGCTCGTTCGGATGAATCATATCTGCCTCATAGAAGCGATAATCGCGCAATTCATCCACCATAATCTCATACGCAGGGAAATAGTGTACGTTTTCGAATTGTTTGGAAACGATGTCAGCCGCCACGCGCAGGCTAGATTTAGAAACTTGGTTTTCCATCATGCCGTCTTTTGTATGGCGAACGGGGGAAACGGTTAAAATCACTTGCGTTGTAGATGGGAGAGTAGAGAGTAGAGAGCAGAAATTAGAAACTATCTCATCTACCGTCGATAATCGTTTTTCGAAACGCTCTGCTGGCATTTTATGACAGTTAGCTACGCTGTTATTTAGATATTTATCAAAATAACTAAATGCAGTTCCCCAGGTGATAATTACAAAGTCTGAAGAGCGAGTGAATGCTGAAACTTCGGATGCCACAGAACGGATATCATCCAGTAATTCTACCTGCGTTATAGCTGTAAAATTCGAGTGATAATCTGGATGCAAAAAATACCCACTATGCTCATATAAATCCTCAGAAACCTCCCCTGATAAAGCCCGAGAAATAGCAAAAGGATGAAATAAAGTTCCAAAAGGTTGTGTCATCACCTCTAAAGGCAATTTGCTTAAACGCGAACCCGTCGACGCTGCAAAACAAGAACCCATACTCAGCACCTTACTCTTGTGATTCAAGAGCGAAGGTGCTGGTGGAATGGGAAATGACGTCGTTAATTGCATTACTTTACAGAGGCTGACCAAGCATTCATTTTGGTCTCCAAAACATCCAAAGGCATGTTTCCATCCTTCAATAGTGCGTCATGGAAATCGGATAATTTGAATTTAGGCCCCATTTCTTTTGTTAAACGCTCACGAATCTCACGGATTTTCAAAGCACCTATTTTATAGCTCAAAGCTTGTGCAGGAATCGCCATATATCGTTCGATTTCCGCAACCGTCCCTTCTTCGCTTAATGGTTCATTGTCCATCATGTATTGGATCGCTTCTTCTCGGGTCATGTTTTTCGTGTGCATACCGGCATCTACCACGAGTCTGATCGCGCGGTGAATTTCGTCTCCTAAAGCTCCCATATATTGGTATGGGTCTGTATAAAGGCCTAATTCTTTACCTAAACTTTCCGTATACAATGCCCAGCCTTCCGCATAAGCCGAATTACCGCCGAAGCGACGGAACTTAGGTAAATCGCTGTTTTCTTGTTGCAAGCTGATTTGGTAATGATGTCCCGGGATTGCTTCGTGTAAGAATAAGCTTTCCATTCCGGATGTGAAGTTGAATTTTTTAGCGTCCAAAATAGGCACATAAAAAATTCCCGGACGAGTTCCATCTTCTGAACCTTGGAAATACTCGGCAGAAGCAGAGGCAGCTCGGAAGGCTTCTGTTTGGCGTATCTCAAACGGCGTCTTCGGAACGCGACCAAACATCGTTTTCAATGACGGTTCCATTTTTTTGTGAATCGCATGAAAAGCAGCTAATACCTCCGCCGGGGTCTTGTATGGATAGAATTTAGGGTCGGTCTTCATGTGGGTGAAGAATTCTGCCAACGTTCCTTTAAAGCCCACCGCATCTTTCGTTTTCTCCATTTCCGTGCGGATGCGCTTGACTTCGCTTAGGCCGGTTTGGTAGATTTCGTCAGCCGGTTTATCCGTTGTAGTAAGTACGCGAATTAAATATTGGTAATAGGCAGCGCCATTTTTCAATGCGCTTATACCCGTGCTTGTGCGTGCCTTAGGTAAATACTCGTTTTGTAAAAAAGTCGCTAAACGAGCATAAGCGGGCATGATTTCATTTTCAATTGCTGCCGAATAGGCCGCTGTTAAACGTTGTTTATCAGCCTCAGAAAAGTCTGCAGGGAATTGTTTCAATGGACCATAGAAAGTGGATTCTTTTACATCTTTCACTGCGAAAGAAGTAAATTGAGGGATCATTTTGATGACCAAAGCCTTAGGCAACACGTAATCCTGCTTCATTCCTCTGCGGAAATAAACGATAGACGAGTCTAAGTAAGCCACACCTCTTTTCATGCGCTTTTCCCAGTTCTCATAATCTTTCACCGTCTTGAAAGGTTGAATTACTTGACCTGAGCCTAGTTGAGCGAATGTTAAATGAAAACCATAAAATTGGTTCAATGGTGTAAGGTTATCGGGATATGTCAAACCCTCTAATCCTAGTTTAATATCACGCGTTAATAAATCGTAAGTGATTTGATCGTTCGAATTCAAATCGTCCCGATTTAAAGCGGCTAAAGACTGTTGGTATTTTTCTAAAACCGATTTAACTAAAGCGCGATGACTATCCGTAAAATCAATGTTTAATTGATCATTATAGCGATTATCACCGTTAGATGTAGCAGAAATAGGACTTAGTTTTAGTTGTTCTTCGTAATAATCGCCTACGATTTTGGCTAATTCAGAAGAGGGTTGGTCTGACTTTTTACAAGAGAAAAAGGACAAAACAAGGCATAAATAGATGAGTTTTTTCATAGTGAATTTGCTGATTTTAGGGGCAATTTACGTAAATTGGTCATTGCATTTATAACTAAGTAGAAAATAATATATTTAAGAAATTATTATGTCAGGAATAGGAGCGGAGCGCGCACGATTGCAATTACGAAACGATAATAAAGGGTGGAAAAAGTGGGGTCCTTATTTGACGGAACGTCAATGGGGAACGGTGAGGGAGGATTATTCTGCCCATGGCAATGCCTGGGGTACGATTACCCACGACATGGCTCGTTCGAAAGCGTATCGCTGGGGCGAAGAGGGGATTGGCGGTATTTCGGATAATAAACAACACGTTTGCTTTGCGTTTTCTTTTTGGAACCACCGGGATCATATCCTGAAGGAGCGGTTCTTCGGGCTTACTGGGGCTGAATCTAATCACGGAGAAGACGTAAAAGAACTCTATTATTACCAGGATGCTACGCCTACGCATTCCTACCAAAAGATGCTGTATAAGTATCCTCATCAGACTTTTCCTTATCAAAAACTCATCGATGAATCCCAAAAGCGTAACCGGAAAGAGCCGGAATACGAGCTGTTAGATACCGGGATTTTTGACAATAATGAATACTTCGATATTTCCATCGAATATGCGAAAGCAGACGAACAGGATATTTTAATTAAAGTGACCGTAGAAAATCGCTCGAAAGTAGCGGCACCCATCACGGTTTTACCTACCATTTGGTACCGAAATACCTGGTGCTGGGGGTACGAGAAGTATAATTACAAACCACTTTTAACAGGGGTAGGAAATTCCTTCATCGAGGTAGATCACCGCGTGGTGGGGCGTTTTAAATTATACGCTGAGGAAGCAGATGAATTCCTTTTTTGCGATAATGAGACCAATCTTCAGCGTTTACATAACTCTGCTAATAATTCCCATTTTACGAAAGACGGGATAAATGAGTATATCGTAAATAAAAATAAGCATGCGGTAAATCCGAACCACATAGGGACTAAGGCTGCAGTGAAATTCACAGATAAGATACCGGGGGGAGGCAAGAAAGTATATCGTTTGCGTTTGAGTAATGTGACCCAGCGGGAGCCATTTGCAGATTTTGATAAGATATTCGAAGACCGAATCATCGATGCCGATCAATTCTATGCGGAATTGCAAAAGGGAATCGAGGAGGAGAATTTACGTTCCTTGCAGCGCCAGGCTTATGCGGGAATGTTATGGACTAAACAATGGTATTATTATAATGTATTCGAGTGGATTAAGGGTGATCCGTCTATGCCGAAGCCAGATGCGAGTCGTAAAAATGGCCGAAACAGTACGTGGCGGCATATGTCTGCGGCGAACATTTTATCCATGCCTGATAAGTGGGAGTACCCGTGGTTTGCGGCTTGGGATTTAGCTTTTCATACCTTGCCTTTAGCCAGATTAGATCCTGATTTTGCCAAAAGACAGCTAGCCGTTATCCTTCGTGAATATTATATGCACCCGAACGGCCAAATTCCGGCCTACGAATGGTCCTTCTCCGACGTTAACCCACCAGTGCACGCCTGGGCAACCTGGAAAGTGTATGAGATAGACAAGGAGATGAATGGCGGGAAAGGCGATGTGGTCTTTTTGGAACGTATTTTCCATAAATTATTACTCAATTTCACCTGGTGGGTGAACTTGAAAGATGAGGGAGGGAATAATATTTTTGGAGGTGGATTCCTAGGCATGGATAATATCGGGGTGTTCGATCGCTCCGCACAATTACCTACCGGAGGTCACCTAGAACAAGCGGATGGAACGGGTTGGATGGCAATGTATAGCTTGAATATGCTGCGTATTGCCTGCGAAATCGCGATCGAAAATCCCGTATACCAAGATATGGCTTCGAAATTCTTTGAGCATTTCTTACATATAGCCGGCGCGATGCAATCGATCGGAGGGGATAAGTTAGATCTTTGGGATGAAGACGATCAATTCTATTATGACATGTTACATAAAGAAGATGGATCAGCCGAATTATTAAAAGTGCGTTCGATGGTGGGCTTGATTCCACTTTTCGCTGTGGAAACGCTGACATCTGAGATGCTAGAGAAATTACCGGCCTTTAAACGTAGGGTGGAATGGGTATTAGCTAATCGTCCAGACTTAGCGGGTTTAATTTCCCGCTGGTATGAACCAGGAAAAGGGGAGACACGTTTGCTTTCGATCTTGCGGGGTCATAGAATGAAGATGATCATGAAACGGATGTTTGATGAGACGGAATTCTTATCGGATTACGGTATTCGTTCTTTGTCCAAATACCACAAAGAGAACCCATATAAATTTAATTACGAGGGAGGCACCTTGCAGGTTGATTATACGCCGGCAGAGTCTACAGGCGATATGTTTGGGGGGAATTCGAACTGGCGTGGACCTATTTGGTTCCCGATGAACTACTTGATTTTGGACTCCCTATCGAAATTTTCCGACTATTATGGAACGGATTATGAAGTAGAATTCCCGACGAATTCAGGCGAAATGATGAATATCAAAGACGCTGCTCGTGGAGTTTCCGAACGTTTATTAGCGATGTTTGTGCCAGGTAAAGACGGCAAAATTCCGATGTACGGCGAATACAACAAATTCCAAGATCCCCATTTTAAAGATTCACACCTCTTCTTCGAATATTTCGATGGAGACACAGGAAAAGGATTAGGCGCAAACCACCAAACGGGTTGGACAGGCTTAATCTCCGAAATAATCAGACAATTACATGGCAAAAACTAGTCCAGAAGAGAATTTTGCGGCCTTAGGCCTTGTGCTTCCACCGGCTCCTAAACCTTTAGGAGTTTACAAACCAGGTTTACAGGTAGATCATTTCTATTATGTTTCAGGCCATGGTACGGTGCAAACAGATGGATCGTTGATCATCGGTCGAATCGGTGCGGATCTCGATATCGAGGAAGGGAAATTAGCGGCACGTCAGGTGGGTTTGGCTATTTTGGCGACCTTAAAAGCACAATTAGGATCGTTGAATCGCATCAAACGCGTGATTAAAGTCCTAGGCATGGTCAATGCGACGGAGGATTTTTTGCGTCATCCTTATGTCATTAACGGGTGTAGTGAATTGTTCGCTCAGGTTTGGGGAGAAGAAAATGGCATAGGCGTTCGTTCCGCCGTGGGAATGGGAACTTTACCCGATAATATTCCGGTAGAAATCGAAGCAGTTTTCGAGCTAAACGATTAAACAGAGATGTTTAACATGGCTTTCAGTGCTTTATAGGCAGGAACGCGTATTTCTTCGGCTAAATGAATTTCCGGCAGCTCATAATACAAGGCATTGTATAATTTCTCTAACGTATTCATCTTCATATAAGGACATTCACTGCAAGCGCAGGTATTTTGTTCATTAGCAGGCGCCGGAATCAAGTGCTTGTGCGGAACAGATTGCTTCATCTTGTGTAAGATACCCGCCTCTGTCGCCACAATGAACGTCGAATTAGGCGACGTTTCCACGAATTTCAATAAGGCCGTCGTCGATCCTACATAATCCGCTTCTTTCAAAATCACTTCCTTGCATTCTGGGTGAGCAATCAAAAGCGCCTCCGGATATTCTTGCTTTAAAACGGCTAATTTCTCTAAGGATATATCGATATGCACCATGCAGGCACCTTCCCAAAGAATCAACTCCCGTCCCGTCTTATGCGCCACATAACGGCCTAAATTCGCATCTGGGGCGAAAATAATTTCGCGATCCGCTGGAATAGATTCCACGATTTGAACCGCATTCGAAGAGGTACAAATGATGTCCGTCATCGCTTTAATATCTGCAGAGCAATTGATATAGGAAACGACAATTGCGTTCGGGTGTTTCGCTTTTAAAGCGGCAAATTCTGCTACGGGAACGGAGTCCGCCAGCGAGCAACCCGCATTAAAATCGGGTACTACCACTTTCTTCGTCGGATTCAATATTTTAGCCGTTTCGCCCATGAAATGAACGCCACAAAAGACAATCAAATCCGCCTCCGTATTTTCCGCAGCTTGAGATAAACCCAAACTATCGCCTACATAATCAGCTATTTCTTGAATTTCACCATCCACATAATAGTGCGCTAAAATCACCGCATTTTTCTCCTTCTTCAATCGTTGGATTTCGGTGATTAATTCCACACCTTTTGGTGTAGATCGGGCAATGTAGCCCACAGCATTTGCTTCTTCGATTAAATTCATTTTGCTTTTAGGCTTAAATCTAAACTCTTTACCTGGTGGGTTAAAGCCCCCACGGATATGTAATCTACCCCGGTTTCGCCATAGGCGCGGAGTGTTTTTTCTGTGATTCCACCAGACGCTTCTGTCGCGAAACGTCCATCAATTTTTCTAATCGCATCGCGGAGGCGATCGGGTGTAAAATTATCTAACATAATGCGTTTTACCCCACCTATCGCTAGCACTTCGTCTAATTCTGTTTCATTTCTCACCTCAATCATCAC
>CAMDSI010000035.1 GCA_945906915.1 Spirosoma fluviale
AAAGTGAAATTAATTCCGGCTCATATTAACCATTATGGCTGGGTAAAACCGCCCGAAGGCCTAAATAATAAGGTGCGCAACTTTACGCAATTCTACCACGATGATGCTTGGTTAGCAGAAAACGTGCCGGCTGATTACCAATTTGATTACGGTAATGCGGAGCGTTTGTTCCGATTCGATGGCACACATCCGGCCGTGATGGCGGATCGCGTGGCTAGGTCTAACTGGCCTTTCTATTTTGATCCGGTCGAATTAGAAAAGAAAATGACCTTGCGCCGAAAGATTTTGCAGAAAATAGAAGACCTGACGGGTTACCGCGTGGGAGAATACAAAAACTACCGCCTGCTGTAATGGAAGAGTCGATTCAATTTTTCCCGGCTTCGAAGGCTCCTGCAAAGCCCCATTTTTCCATCCTCATTCCGAGCTGGAATAATTTGGCCTACCTACAATTATGTGTGGCGGCCATCCGAAAGCATTCAACGACGTCTTATGAAATTATTTTGCATCTAAATGAGGCGAATGATGGCTCTAAAGAATGGGTCGAATCACAAAAGGACATTGCTTTTTCTTATAGCCCTATCAATGTGGGTGTTTGCTATGCGATGAACGCGATGGTTCAGCTGGCTCGGGCGGATTATTTCCTGTATCTGAACGACGATATGTATGTCTTGCCTAATTGGGATGGTTTTCTGAAAGAAGAAATTGAAAGCATCGGGCATGCGGAATTCTTTTTATCAGCTACGGCCATCGAGCCGAAAGCACAAAGCTCTTGTTCCATTCAAGCCGATTACGGTCGATCGATCGATACTTTCGAGGAAGCGAGATTACTAGAAACCTATGCTTCTTTGCCTTTTGCAGACTGGCAAGGCGCGACTTGGCCACCTAATGTGGTGCACCGTTCTTTATGGGATAAAGTGGGAGGCTATTCAAATGAATTTACGCCGGGGATGTATTCTGACCCCGATTTTTCGATGAAATGCTGGCAGGCTGGTGTTCGCTTATTTAAGGGAATTTCGCGGAGTCGGGTCTACCATTTTGGCTCGATTTCCGTAAAACGAGTAAAGCAGAATAAGGGCTATTATCAGTTTATTCGCAAATGGGGGATGACCTCTTCTACTTTGTCGAAATACTACCTGCGACGCGGGGATAAATTCGATGGGCCGCTTTCCCAGCGCCCGATTCCGGTTAAGGTGCATTTGAAAAATCTGTACTACCGCTTAAGTCTCCCTTTTAGAAAATAGAAATCAGTAGTTTGAAGCTATAAAGGAAACTGCCCAGCGCTGATTTTCCTTTATAGGCGAGCATAGCTCGGTGATGTTGTGCAACCGTTATAAATCTTCGTGCGCGCGCCGCCACGCTAGTTAATGCAAAATCCTGAGCTAATCCGCGCAAGGTTTCTCGATCCACACCTGCTGGACAGCGCTCCGCGAGTAAGGAAAGTCGCTTCACGATCCGCGCATTCCGCTCCTCCCGTGTGTTATAATTCTTTTTCCCTTTGCTTAAATCTGCCCCCATCGTGTTAGAACTGTGCTGACGGTAATTCACTAAGGCTTGTGGGAAATAAACTACGCCATGTAGCGATGCAGCTGCAAACCCGAGGATATAATCATGTCCCACGTAATCTGGAAATGGCAAGGCGATGTCGGTGATTTCTCGCTTAAATAACATCGCGTGCCCCATGGCTTTCGTCCCAAAAACATAGTGTAACGCACTCGGATAATCGCATAAATGATTTCTGTCTGAGAATTTTCCTGTGACATAGCCAGTGGCATCCGTCAAAGCAGAATCTGCATAAATGAGCGAATGCGAACCGATTGCTTCAGCCAACAAACTTATTTTTTCAGGCAACCAAACATCGTCTTGGTCCGATAAAGCAATCATATCACCTTTTGCGGCTCTAATTCCGTTTTCGAAGGTGGCTAATAGTCCTTGATTAACGGGGTTTGCAACTACATGAATGCGAGAATCGCTAAAGGCATATTCCTGTAAAATTGCGAGAGAAGAATCAGATGAAGCGTCGTCCACAAACACAAATTCCAAAGAGGGATAGCTTTGAGCTAGCAAACTGTCCACTTGTTCTCGGAGGAATTTCTCCCCGTTATAAGTGGCCATCACAATGGAAATTAAGGGCGACATTCGGATTAGTTTCTGAAAATTGTCGTAATTTGACCAAAATTTTGATAAAAAGCCGCATTGAAAACATATTTTCGCTTATTAAGCTACGCCGTTTCGATCCGCCAGTATGTGTTTCCATACTTCGGGTTTTCCTTGCTAGCGAGTTTGTTTGGCATCTTAAATTTCACCTTGCTGATCCCCTTGTTGAACGTTTTGTTCAATCAATCCGCGCCGGAGAATATTCAGATTTACCGCATTCTACCTGCTTTTTCATTAACGCCGTCCTATTTCTCCTTTTTATTCAATCACTATTTCTATGGGGCTTTGGCGGATTTTGGGCGAATCGGAGCGCTGAAATATGCCTGTGGAGCCATCATGGTTTCCGTGATTTTGTCTAATTTCTTTCGTTATTTTTCCCAAAGAGTCCTTAAAACGGTCGAAGCTGACACGATTGCTTCTTTGCGTCAAGCGGTTTTTGAGCGGGCCATACGTTTAGACCTGAGCTATTTTACCGAGCAGAAAAAAGGCAACCTGATGTCGCGTTTGACAACGGACGTTCAGGAAGTAGAAAATAGTATTGGCCGTGCTTTCACTGCGGTATTTAAAGAGATATTCACCTTGGTTTTATTCTTTGTTTTTCTGGCTAGTATGTCAGTGAAACTGACCTTGTTTTCATTAATTATTTTACCTCTTTCGGGTTCAGTGATCGCAACGATAACGCGCAGATTAAGACGTGCAGCGGGGGAAGTACAACAGCATTTGAGCGGAATTATTAGTTTATTGGATGAAACATTTGGCGCCATGCGCGTAGTGAAGGCTTTTCGGGCTGAGAAGATGATGGATGCCCGTTTTCAGGAAGGAAATAATCGCTACCGGAATTCACTTTTGAGGATGGTTTTCCGCCAAGAATTAACCTCACCCACTTCAGAAAGCTTAGGCGTTTTAGTCGTGACGGGGATCTTATTATACGGTGGTAGTCTGGTGATTAGTGGCGAAGGAGAATTGACTGCGTCTACTTTCATTGCCTTTATTGCCACTTTTTCTCAAGTCATGCGTCCGGCCAAAGCCATTGCCGATGCCTTCAGTGGTATTCAACGTGGGGTGGCGTCTGCAGATCGAATTATAGAAATCCTAGACACGGAGTCCGAGATCAAAGCAGAAGAACCGATCGTAGAGGTGAAAGACTTCACAGATAAAATATCCTTCGAGGCTGTTGGTTTTGAATATGTGAAAGGACGTTCGGTCTTAAAAGAAGTAAGTTTTGATATCCCTAAAGGAAAGACCATCGCCCTAGTGGGAGCGTCCGGAGGTGGTAAATCTACCTTAGCGGATCTTTTACCTCGTTTTTATGATCCATCGAAAGGCAAAATAACGCTAGATGGGGTGAATTTGAAAAATATACCCCTAGATGATTTAAGGGGATTAATGGGCATTGTTACCCAGGAATCAGTCTTGTTCAACGATACGATATTCAATAACATTGCCTTTGGTACAGAAGCTACATTAGCGGAAGTGCAAGCTGCAGCGAAGATTGCGAATGCACATGATTTCATTGTAGCGGGACCTGATGGCTACGAAACGGTCATCGGTGATCGCGGATCTAAATTATCAGGGGGCCAAAGACAACGCATCTCCATCGCCCGCGCCGTTCTAAAAAACCCTCCCATTTTGATTCTTGACGAAGCCACCAGTGCGCTCGATAATGAATCGGAGAAACTCGTTCAGGATGCCTTAAGTCATTTAATGGAGAATCGGACCGTTTTAGTGATTGCTCACCGCTTGTCTACTATCCAGCATGCGGATGAGATTTTAGTTGTCCAAAAAGGTGAAATCATCGAACGCGGAACGCACGTCGAATTGATGAAGCACAAGAAAGGTGCTTATGCGGTTTTGGCACAAGGCATTACAGCCTAATTTCTGCAAATTTTATTAGCTTATTCGTTAGCAAAAAAGTAATTTTGTATCCGATTTATATACTAAATTAATACCCAAATATTCGTTTCTAAATAACATGTCACAAGCACAATTAGCCCAAAGAATTCAAGCATTAGATGAATCATCCACTTTAGGGATGACGAAAAAAGCGCGCGAACTAGCAGCTCAAGGTCACAAAGTAATCAGTCTTTCCGTAGGAGAGCCCGATTTTAAAACACCTGCTCACATCTGTGAAGCAGCTAAAAAGGCAGTTGATGATGGTTTTCACGGGTATTCACCAGTGGCAGGTTACCCAGACTTGCGCATGGCAATTGCAAATAAATTAAAGCGGGATAACAACTTGGAATGGGGTTCCGAAAACATCGTCGTTAGCACGGGGGCAAAGCATTCCTTAGCGAATGCGATCGCAGCCTTGATAAATCCAGGTGACGAGGTAATCGTTTTTGCACCCTATTGGGTTTCTTACTCTGAGATGGTCAAATTAGCGGAAGGGAAGTCCGTTATTGTTCAAGGTGCTTTTGATAATAATTTCAAAGTAACTCCGGAGCAATTCGAAGCGGCTATCACGCCTAAAACGAAAATGGTCATGTTCGCATCTCCGAACAATCCAACAGGATCAGTTTACACAGAATCAGAGTTACGTGATATCGCAAATGTGGTCGCACGTCACGAAAATATATTCGTCCTAGCGGATGAAATTTACGAATATATCAACTTCACCCAAGGTGGTCACTTCTCGATCGGTTCTATTCCAGAAATCAAGGAGCGTGTGATCACGGTGAACGGTGTGGCGAAAGGCCATGCCATGACAGGTTGGAGAATTGGATTTATCGCAGCGGCAAAATGGATTGCTGACGGTGTGGAAAAATTACAAGGTCAAGTGACTTCAGGTACGAACTCCATTGCTCAAAAAGCGGCAGTAGCAGCTTTCAACGGAACATTGGATCATGCGTATGAGATGAAAGCGGCTTACGATCGTCGTCGTAAATTAGTGGTGGAGAAATTACGTGAGATTCCAGGATTTAAAGTGAATATGCCAGAAGGCGCCTTCTATGCATTCCCTGATATTTCTTACTATTTCGGAAAAACAGATGGTAAAACGGTAATTAACGATTCGGATGATTTCTGCTCTTGGTTACTAGCGGACGCCTTTGTGGCGACTGTTGCTGGATCAGGATTTGGTGCACCAGATTGCATGCGTATTTCTACCGCAGCAGCTGACGAGCAATTAGTAGAAGCTTGTGATCGCATTAAGGCGGCCGTGGCTAAATTAAAATAAGATGGGAATCGCGTCCATAATTATCTTCATTTTGGGCTATTTAGCCATTGCTTTCGAGCATCCATTGAAGATAAATAAGACGGCTACAGCGTTGGTTACAGGAGTACTTGTTTGGACGCTCTATGCGATTTCGAAAGGAGATGCCTCCGAATTAGGACATCACCTAGCCTCTACCTCAGAAATTTTATTCTTCTTACTAGGTGCAATGACGCTAGTCGAATTAGTCGACGCCCACCAAGGATTCTATTTCGTTTCTCGATTAATCAAAACAGAAAAGGTGATTAAACTGCTATGGATAGTAGGTTTGATTACCTTTTTTATGTCAGCCATTTTAGATAATTTGACCACTGCGATTGTAATGGTTACCCTATTGCGTAAGTTGATCAGCAATAAAGAAACACGCAAATACTTCGTCGGAATAGTCGTGATCGCTGCGAATGCTGGTGGCGCTTGGTCGCCCATCGGTGATGTAACAACGACTATGCTGTGGATAGGTGGCCAAATATCAGCCTCGGGCATCATTCAGGGCTTATTTTTACCCTCTTTACTTTCACTCGTTGTTCCTTTAGCAGTTGCTTCCTTTGTGTTGAAAAAGGAATCAATAGGAAAGCCAGCTGCGCTTGAAGCCTTGAGTGCGACCGATGAGCGCGATGGTAAAATCATGCTTTTTGCGGGTGCAGGCTCTCTATTAGGCGTTCCCCTATTCAAGACTTTGACTCATTTGCCACCCTACATGGGCATTTTGCTAGCCTTGGGGCTTGTTTGGATACTATCTGAAATCCTGCATTCAGAAAAAGACGAGGAGGCGAAGAAGCACTTAAGTGTAGGTTATGCGTTGACCAAAATCGACACCTCCAGCATCCTCTTTTTCTTAGGAATCTTATTAGCCATTGGTGGTCTAGAATCCTTTGGTTATTTGCATGCGCTTTCAGATCAATTAGCCCATTATTTTGGTAATCAGAATCTGATTATCACTATTATAGGCTTAGCCTCAGCTGTTGTGGATAATGTGCCATTAGTCGCTGCCACGATTGGTATGTATTCTTTAGTGGACTTTCCGATGGATCACGAAATGTGGGAATATTTGGCCTTTTGTGCCGGCACAGGAGGAAGTATCTTGATTATAGGATCCGCAGCCGGAGTCGCTGTGATGGGAATGGAGAAGATTGAGTTTGGCTGGTATTTGAAGAAAATAGGCTTTCTTGCCTTTTTAGGCTATTTCGCTGGAGCTGGCTTGTATCTTTTATTGCATTAAAATCCGATCGACATGCTTGCGCCATAATAAGCTGGAGCAACTTGAGGAGTCAAGGTAAAATGATTCAATTTTTGCCATTGATTACGCACTTTCGGATAAAGAATATAGGCAAGTTCTGCCGAGGCGATACCAATCGCTGATCCCATTAAAACATCTGTTACCCAATGTTTATTGTTAGCTATGCGCAATGCTCCCGTAGCAGTAGCGAGAGTATAACCTGCGATGACGAACTCAGGGTGTGTATCCCGGAATTCGTGAGCTAAAACGGTTGCTCCAAAAAATGCCGTGGCCGTATGCCCCGAAGAAAAGGTCTTTTCTGTACCATCAGGTCTTGCCTCTATTACTAAGGCTTTTAAGCCTTGCGTCGTAGCCACATAAATTCCTGTTCCTAAAATAAAAATTCCCGCCTGATCGAAGGCCTCGTGCTTTCCCTTATAACCGCCTATGCGCATACCGATTTGAATAGCAGTAGGCCCATATTGAATATAATCATCTAGAGGAGTGACATGGCCAGTTGCGACAATATTTGTCTGAATTTGTTTTGCAAAAGGATTGTAGGTTAATCCACTGGCAATGCCTAAAGCGAGCGGAGTTTTCCATTTCTTAAAGGAAGGTTTCTCCGCTTGAACAGCAAACGAAATCAAACAAAAGAGGGTGATGATTCTCATTATTTTTCTGCCAATAGGCTTTGGATAGTTTGTTCAAAATCGGAGATCCAATCTGCATAATATTTTCCCGTTCCTGGTCCTGAGAACCCCGTGTGAATTTCTCTTACGATTCCCTTTTTGTCAATTATAAAGGTAGTGGGATAGCCATTCATTTGGTTTAGCATAGGAAGTACTTTAGCAATGGTAGTATCATCAGGAGTTCCGGCAAAAAGTAGGGGATAGGTGATGCCTATTTTCTTTTGAAAATTATCCATCTTAGGTCCAGAAATAGTAATATCTGGCGAATACTCAAACGCTAAGCCTAAAACCTCCACCCCTTTATCTTTGTATTTCTTATAAAATGGAGACAAATACCTTGATTCATCTAAACAGTTTGGACACCAAGACCCCATTAATTCAATAACCACCACTTTGTTCTTAAAGCGCTTGTCTTGTAAGCTAATTTGCTCTCCCGAAGTGGTGGGTAATTTGAAATCGATTCGATCAAAACCCGATTTCAAAAAGCTTAATTTTTTCAAATCAGGTAGTGCGGCAGCAGGATCAAACTTTGCTTCCACTGTTCTTACTCCACTTAATCCAGAGGTATATTTTCCAGTTAATTGAGATCCTTTTATTTTTGCTCTTAACATATTGACACCGCTACCATCAAAATAACTAAGGAATAAGCTGTCACCACTTACATTTCCTTGTAAAAAGCGGTAGTCTCCAGAGGTGCGTAGGAATGTACCAGTCACTGCAGATCCTTTTTGTTCGAACACTCCCACGCCTGGGCTGTGGTTAGTGGCATCGCTAAAGAAATCAGCCATCCATTTTCCGTTTACATTTACAGTAGCGGGTTTTAAGTTTAGAAAACGATCTGCTGGTCCTGCAAGTGCTTTAACTGCTAGGCGATAAGCCGTTTTTCCATTTCTTTTTTTGACGAAATACCCGTTCATTTCTGTCGTTTTTGTCACAGAAAATACTAATTCTGAATCATATAGATCTAAGGGTAATATGAGTGAATCTGCTCTAAAAAAGGAATTGCCTAACGAGAATTTTTCAGCACCGTTGATAATATTAATATCCAATTCCCCTGCTTTTCCCGCTTGATTTACTTCGAAATGAATAGGTAAAGCACCTCCATGGGTCGAAATTTCAGCCCGCCAGAGTCCTGTGATAGGCACTTGAGCAAGGCTCAATAATGGGGCAAATAAGAAAGCAAATAAGGTCTTTTTCATAGCGGAATCCAGCAGGTGTTTAAGCAAAGATACGCGTTCGAAACTTGTCACAAAAAAAAGCGTGACAAATTCCTAATTTCATGGCATAGGCGATGTATAATTTGTATTTTTGTTTTCAACCAAAATTATGTCTGAAAACACCTACCATACCTCTGTCATGTTGCACGAATGCATCGATGGTTTACGCATTAATCCAGCGGGAACCTACGTGGATGTGACCTTTGGTGGTGGAGGACATTCGAAGGCGATTTTAGCTAAATTAGGGCCGGAAGGAAAATTGTTTTCTTTTGATCAAGATCCGGATGCCTGGGAGCAGGCTGAGAAGATCGACGACGAACGTTTGACCTTAATAACGGCTAATTTCCGCTATTTGGAGAAGTATTTGCGTTTGCATCGAGTGAAAGAAGTAGATGGTATTCTGGCGGATTTTGGGGTATCCTCCTTTCAATTAGATGCGCCAGAGCGTGGTTTTTCGATTCGCTTCGATGGTCCATTGGATATGCGCATGGGCCCCTCGGCTTCGATGACGGCGGCGGAATTATTGAATGGATATTCTGCCTCGGAATTGCAGCGAATTTTAGGGATGTATGGGGAGGTGAAGAATGCCAAAACTTTGGCCCAGGCTATCATTCAGGCCCGTACGACAAAACCCTTAGAGACAACGCAAGAATTTAAAGAAATTTTGAATAAATTAGCTCCTAAACACCGGGAGTTTAAGTACTTCGCCCAGGTCTTTCAGGCGATTCGCATAGAGGTGAATCAAGAGCTAGCGGTGATTGAGGAATTTTTAGCTCAAGCGCCTACGGTTTTAAAGCAAGAGGGCAGACTGGTGATTATGTCTTTTCATTCCTTAGAGGATCGCTTAGTGAAGAATTTCATCAAAGCAGGAAATGTGCAAGGAAAAGAAGATAAAGATTTGTTTGGGGTAGTTCATCGGCCTTTAGAGTCTGTAACAAAAAAGCCGGTAACCGCCTCAGAGGAAGAATTGAAATTAAATCCGCGCTCGAGAAGTGCGAAACTAAGAATAGCGTCTAAATTATAATATGGCAACACCGATCGAACCTACGGAAGGAGGACCTAAACGAATTTCTACCCCTAAAAAGGAGGGGATATTTGATTCCATTTTTAATATCGACTATTTCACTGGTGGGGAATTGCCCGTCATGTGGGTAAAGCGAATCGCTTTTGTGGCATTTTTGACCCTTATCAATATCTATTACTCGATGTTAGCGGATGGTAAATTGCACCAAATTCAGAAAGAAAAGAGTGCTTTAGAAGAAGATCGTGCTGATTATACCACCCAAAAGGCGGAGTATATGAAAGTAAGTAAGCAAACTAATTTGGAAGAAACGCTTAAGCGTTACCAAATAGGTGTTAGTACGCTTCCTCCCACTAAAATTATCATTCAAGTTAAAAAAGACCAATAATGGCTAAAGAGAAAAGACCTAACATTCGGGGTTTAATTGCTAGACGTTTTTATACGTTCTTTATCGTCATTTTAGCGGTATTCGCGTATTTGCTCTTTAGCTTGTACAAGGTTGTGGTACTAAAAGGGCCTAAATATCGCTCGGAGGCGATGGCTACCTACGTGAAGAAACGCAAGATTGAGGCGACGCGCGGTAATATCTATTCGGATGATGGCAGTGTATTATCCACTACCTTACCTAAATACCGTTTGGGTATGGACCCCTCGGTTTTAAAAGGCAATACGAAAGCAGATGAATTTTACAAGCAACATATTGATGGTTTAGCTGCGGCTTTATCTAATTTTTTTAAGGACCGCACAGCGGATGAATACAAAGAAAAAATTTCAGCCGCCAGAAGCAGCGGCAGAACCTATCTATTGTTGAATAACCGTTTATTAGACTTTCAAGAAAAGAAGAAAATATTGGGTTTCCCTTTGTTTAAAGAAGCTAAAAATTCGAATAAATCAGGGGTTGTTTTCGATAAGATCAATGTACGCTATGCACCTTTTGGTCAAATGGCTTATCGAACAGTGGGCTATTTAAAAGATCTTCGTGATAAGGGTCGCGTGGGTATTGAGAGTAGTTTTGATACAGAATTACGGGGCGTATTTGGAGAAGGGATGTATGAAAAAATGGATCAAAATACTTGGAGACCAGAACCGGGGGATGATCCTATTTTGCCTGTGGCGGGAGTGGATTTGCACTCAACTTTAGATATTAATATCCAGGAAATTGTGGAGTCAGCCCTATTAAATGGGATGAGAACATTCAAAGGAAGATATGCGGTGGCGATCGTAATGGAGACATCCACAGGTAAGATAAAGGCCTTATCTAATTTAGCGGAGAATCCCCTCTCATCTACTGGGTATTCCGAAACCTATAATTATGCTTTGTTAGAAGCGCGTGATCCAGGTTCCGTTTTTAAATTACCGTCTATCATGGCCGTTTTAGAGGAAAAAGGATATCCTTTGACAAAAATGGTAAATACGGGGGATGGTAAATTTCGACTTTATAATGGGGTGATGTCTGATTCTCATCCGTTGGGAACCATCTCTTTAGAACAAGTAATTACAAGTTCTTCAAACGTAGGGACGATGAAACTGGTTCAAGAGGCTTTTGGGACTACCAATAACGAAAAATTTTATAATTACTTGAAGAAATACCACTTGATTGAGTCCTTGGATTTCCAATTAAAACCTAGCCCTAAGCCTGTTTTCCCCGTACCTGCAAAATGGGATGGATTGCAATTGCTTTGGTCTTCGGTAGGATATTCTACGCAGTACACTCCATTGCAAATTTTGGCATTTTATAATGCGATTGCGAATAATGGATACTGGATTCAGCCATTGATTGTGAGCAAAGCTACCCGGGGAGATGAAGTGGTACAAGATTATACCTTATCTCAAGTGCGGGATTCTAAACCTTTATGTTCGCCCGAGACCTTACAAAAATTAAAAATTATGTTAGAGGGAGTAGTCACGAAGGGGACTGCTAATAATATTAAAGGGTCTGTTTATGGTATCGCTGGGAAAACGGGTACGGCGCAACGAACAATTACGGGTGTTAAGGGGTATAAAAAGGGAAATTATTACACCACTTTTGCCGGTTATTTCCCAGTGAAGAATCCAAAATATACGATGATTATTGCAGTCGATGAGCCCAAAGGTAGTGCTGAAGGTACTTATGCAAGACAAGTTACGGCTCCAGTGTTCAAGGAAATATCAGACCGAATCTATTTACGTGATATGAAATTGCAGCAAACTCTTCGTGGTTATTTGCCGGATTCATTGAACAAAAATAAGCTATCCAATACCCTTCATCCGGCAGACCAAAACATCTTATTCTCTCACCTAGGACTCCCTAAAGTAGAAGAGAATGGGCAATGGTTGAATTTTAATTTGGAGAAAAAAACGGTAAGGAATCAGGCCATCACCATGATACCTAAAACAGTACCTAATGTAGTGGGGATGAATTTGCGTGACGCTTTGTTCGCATTAGAAAACAAAGGCTTGAAAGTGCGCGCGAATGGTTTTGGAATCGTAACAAATCAATCGATTGCGGCTGGTTCTGCCGCTTCGAAAAATAGTTTAGTCTTTATTCAACTGCATTAAAATGGCGCAAATTTCCCTATTTCCAGGTGCTGAAATCGAAAATTTGTGTTTTGATTCTCGAAAAGCGGTGGCCGGTTCTGTATTTTTTGCCATTCCAGGCACCCAAGTAGACGGACATTCTTTTTTGCCTCAGGTTTACCAACAGGGTTGCCGATTTTGGGTGGTTGAAAAAATACCCGCAGAGGTTCCATCAGATGTGTTATGTATTCAAGTTCCTGGTTCGAATGCGGCATTGGCGGAGGCAGCAGCAGAATTTTACGATCATCCCTCTAAGAAATTACAACTAGTAGGAATAACAGGGACGAATGGAAAGACGACTACGGTTACGCTTCTTTTTGAATTGTTCAAACGACTCGGGCATCGCTGCGGTTTGATATCCACGGTAGTGAACAAGATAGAGGATAAAGTTATTCCGTCCACTCATACGACGCCAGATGCCTTGAGTTTGAATGCTTTATTGGCGGATATGGTGTCCGCAGGATGCAGCCATGCCTTTATGGAAGTGAGTTCTCATGCGGTGGTCCAAAAACGCATTCATGCCATTCAATTTAAGGGGGCTATTTTTTCTAATATCACCCGTGATCATCTAGATTTCCACGAGACTTTTGACGAATACATTAAGGCCAAAAAAGGTTTCTTCGACGCCCTTCCCGCATCTTCTTTTGCCTTAACTAATGTAGACGACAAACGCGGAATGGTGATGTTGCAGAATACGGCCGCTAAAAAATACGGCTTCGGTTTATTAAACGCGGCGGATTTTAAAGCAAAAATAATTAGCAATGGCGTGGGTGGACTTCAATTAGAAATAGATCACCAGCAAGTGCACGCACAGTTAATAGGAACTTTTAATGCGTATAACTTACTGGGAATATATGCCGCTGCACTTTTGTTAGGTGAGGAATCACATGAAGTATTGATTCAGATTTCTGCTTTAAAAACAGCTCCTGGTCGATTTGAACAAATGGCAGGGTCTAATCGGAAAATGGGGATTGTGGATTATGCGCATACCCCGGATGCGTTAGAAAATGTATTGAAGACGATTCAAACGATTAAAGATAAATCGCAACGTGTGATCACGGTGGTGGGATGTGGTGGAAATAGAGATGCGGGGAAAAGGCCAATTATGGCGGAATTAGCGGCGAAATACAGCGATGCTGTTGTTTTGACTTCAGACAATCCACGTAAGGAAGATCCTGAGATGATTTTGGATCAAATGGAGGCAGGCATTCCAGAAAATCTAAAGTCCAAGGTACATCGCTTATCTGATCGAAAAGAAGGTATTTTTTATGCAGTAAGAGAGTTAGCAAGTGCAGGAGATATTATTTTGGTGGCGGGTAAAGGCCATGAAAACTACCAAGAAATTCAAGGTGTAAAATACGACTTTGATGATAAATTAGTCTTAGGAGAGGCCTTCAACTAAGTTTGAATTCCCCTTGTTTTTTTGCAATTTTATAAATTAAATCCCTTTTGCATGCTTTATTACCTCTTTGAATACTTAGATAAGACCTTGAATATTCCTGGCGCAGGTGTATTTCAATACATCACCTTTCGGGCCTTTGCCGCGATTATCACGTCTTTAGGTATTGCTGCCATTTGGGGTAAAACGGTTATCTATCGTTTGCAGCGCTTGCAAATCGGAGAGGAAATTCGCGACTTAGGTTTAGAAGGCCAAATGGCTAAGAAAGGCACTCCTACCATGGGAGGCTTCATTATTTTGTTGTCTTTGCTCATCCCTACCTTACTTTTCTCGAAGATTACAAACGTCTATATCGTGCTTTTAGTAACGTCTGCGATTTGGTTAGGTGCCGTGGGTTTTGTGGATGATTATATTAAAGTTTTCAAAAAGAATAAAGACGGTTTATCAGGCAAATTTAAGATTATAGGCCAGATAGGATTAGGGATCATCGTAGGTTTAACGATGTACTTTAATGAGCACATCAAGGTGCGGGAGTATGCTGCGAATGGCTCTTTTATCGACCACAAGTCGCTTTTAACGACGGTGCCTTTCATGAAGGATAACCAGTTCGATTATAATATGTTATTGCCTAGTTTTATTCCGGATCAATACGTGTGGATCGTCTATGTTTTGGTGGTTATTTTCATCATTACTGCCGTATCTAATGGAGCGAATATTACGGACGGAATTGATGGATTAGCTGCTGGAACATCTGTTATCATTGGTATAGCTTTGGCGATTTTAGCCTATGTATCCGGTAACAAGGTGATATCGCAATATTTAAATGTGATGTTTATTCCTAATTCAGGGGAGCTTGCCGTTTTTTGTGCGGCCTTCGTGGGAGCCTGTATCGGTTTCCTTTGGTATAATGCCTATCCGGCCCAAGTATTTATGGGTGATACGGGAAGTTTAATGTTAGGCGGAGTAATCGCGACCTTAGCGATTGTGATTCGTAAAGAAATGTTGATCCCTGTTTTATGCGGGATATTCTTGATTGAAAATTTATCGGTCATCATTCAGGTGGGCTATTTTAAATATACCAAACGCAAGTATGGGGAAGGCCGTCGTGTCTTTTTGATGTCGCCTTTGCACCACCATTTCCAAAAGAAGAACTACCACGAATCCAAGATCGTCTTTCGTTTCTTGATTGTGGGAATCATCTTAGCGGTCTTATCATTAGTCACTTTAAAATTGCGTTAATCGCAAAGCTGTTTTGAGTCAAATTACTTTATTTCCACGTTCGTCGTCCTTTTCTGAAATTATTCCTTTGCCTGCCTCTAAGTCGGAGAGTAACCGCG
>CAMDSI010000036.1 GCA_945906915.1 Spirosoma fluviale
GAATTGATTGAATTAGTTGCGTCTCTCGATGTACGCCTTTCTCAATATTCGTCCATGGACACTGTTTTAGCAGAGGCTAAGGCGCGCGTGAATGCAGATTTTAAACTGGCCTCAGAGGCTGCTTGGGCATTATCTTCGTCTCGTTCATCCGTAGTAGAAGCGATATCATCTGCCCTAGTGATTTCCTTGCAGTCCTTAGGGATTCCAAATGCAAATTTAGCTTGGGATCACCAGCAGAAAGAGCTTTCTTCTAACGGTTCTGATAAAATCCAATTATTGTTTTCTGCGAACAAAGGTTTAGCGCCTAAACCGTTTAAACAGATTGCCTCTGGTGGCGAAATGAGCAGATTAATGCTTTCGATAAAACATCTTTTGGCAAAAAAACGTGTACTGCCTACCCTTATTTTAGATGAAATAGATACCGGGGTTTCAGGTGAAATTGCCATCAAAATGGGGCAAATGTTGAGTCAAATGGGTAATGGACATCAAATTGTTGCCATCACACACCTTCCACAAATCGCGGCGGCAGGATCGAAACATTGGTACGTTTATAAAGATCACGCAGGATCTAAAACAGTTTCTAATCTTCGGGAGTTACAAGAAGAGGAAAGAGTAGAAGAAATCGCGAAAATGATTGGTGGTCAACAAGGCTATAAAGATTTGTTAGCGAATGTTCGGAATTTAATCCAATCAAACGAATGAAAAAGTATATCGTTTTAAGTTTACTAGTTTTTGGCTGCTCCCAAGCGGAAGAAAAATTGAGTCAAGAATTACAAGACAACGTCTTAGGATTGCACGATGATTTAATGGGGAAAACGGAACAAATTGTATCCTTAAAATCGAAGCTTGATAGCCTGTCTACAGAGGCTGATTCCGTTCAAGTTAAGCAACTCATCAGTGCACTGGAAAAGGCAGATAATTCGATGATGAACTGGATGCACCAATTTTCGATCGATAGCTTGGACAAAATGGAGGTAAATACAAAGCTTATTTATCTCAAGAAACAATACGAACAATTAACTGATCTTCAGAAACTGACAGATTCTACCCTGCATGCGGCACAAACTTATAAGCCTTAGTCTTTTTCTCGGAGTTTTTGCCATGTCTTGTTCGCAAGACAAAAAACTGCCCTTTCTAGGCCCTAAGACTGTTAGTGCGTCTGGAGACACCGTATATCATCAGATTCCAAATTTTAATTTTTTAAACCAGGATTCCGTTGTTATAAGTGAAAAAGATGTGGCCGGAAAAGTATATGTCGCTGACTTCTTCTTTACTACCTGCCCTACCATTTGCCCTAAAATGAAAACGCAAATGCTCCGTATCTACGAGAGATATAAGGAACGAGACGATGTGCGCCTTCTTTCACACAGCATCGATCCTGATTTCGATACGCCGTCTGTTTTAAAGGATTATGCTGCCCGACTTCACGTGACTTCACCTAAATGGAATCTATTAACGGGGGATAAGGCGAAGATTTATCAATTAGGCCAAAAAAGTTATCTGGTCTCCGCCCAAGAAGATCCTGCCGAAGCCGGCGGATTTGTACATAGCGGTGCCTTCATTTTGGTCGATAAAAATAGACATGTTCGTGGCATTTATGATGGCACAGTGGAAGCTGAGGTTAATCATTTGCTAGAGGATATGGAAGTGCTTTTAAAAGAACAGTAAAATGGTGAATGGTAAATGGTGAATGGTAAATGTTTTTTTATTCACAATTTACCGCTTACCATTTACCATTTAAAACTGAATATGAAAAATTACATCCCCATCGCGATCATCGCTTTTTTCTTTTTCTCTTGCTCCAGCAAGGAAGAAATACTTCAACAACAATATGCTGTAGAAGGGATGGCTTTATATAAAACTCATTGCGAAAATTGCCACCAAGCGGATGGTTCAGGATTACGTGATCTGTATCCCTCAATTAATAAAAGTAAAATAAGTCCGGAGGCGTTAACCTGCTTAATGCGAAATGGTAAAAAAGGAAATGGATTTATGCCGGCTAATGCTAAATTACAAGGATTGGACCTAGCTGAATTAGTCACTTATATGCGAGATGAATGGGGAGGAAATAAGCAAATCTATCCGATAGATAGTGTTCAACTAGCACTAAAGAATTGTAACTAATTCGTAGGTAAACCATCCACAACTACCACCGAATTACGAACTTGGCGCAAGGAATAACTGGAGAAATCCTGAGCCGCATCGAGGCCTACCCCATTCACTAATTCAGTTCGCGTTCGAAGTTGCACGGCCTTGTCTGTGAAAATTCGTTTCTCCACTGGTAGCCAATTAAATTCATCGGTTTTTAAAGTTTCCTCCTTTTCGATGTTGTGAATGACCACATGGCCCATGAGTTTGTAGGTATTTTTTTGGCGATAAAAATGAGCTGAATCACCGCGAATTTCAGAGGTGATTTTACCGGATTTGTCATAAAACCAAAGCTTCATTTCCTTCGGATAAATCCGATCCTCTGAGGCTAAAGTCAACTGCTGCTCGGTCACCATTCTAACTACCTTCTTAGCTGAATCAGAATAAATCATATCAATTCCAAAAAGTTCTGATTTAGGACCTATGTAGCTAGCCTTCGAATCGGCTTCTTTTTCACTACAAGAAAAGAAAGTGCTGATAATCAAGAGCAAAAAGAGTAAGCTCGAATTGCGCATGAGAGAAAATTAGTTGATTTTCTGCTTTTGGAACCAAAGATCACTAAAGGTAATACCTAGAGTCAACCGGTGGTATTGCTCCTCTAACCCATTATCCGTAATTACCCCACGGCGTCCCACTTGATATGCAACATTAAAGACAGAAAGGTTACGAAGCGGAAATGCAATTCCAACGCTCAAATGCTTATCTACCGCATATTTTCCGTTTCCTAAGAAATCATAAGGAGTCTTTTCATAAGAAGCGCCTATTCGGTAGGTTGTTCTTTTAAAATAATTCGATACTGACTCAACATCTGGAGTGAACTCACCCCCAATAGAAACTTTGTGTGAAGCAGGTAGCGTCGTGGAGCGTCCTAAATTATTATTTACTTTACTCCAATCTGTATAGGTATAATCAACCCCTACCATCCATTTAGCAGCTTTTTCCAAGCTTACACCAAAACGTTTAGCTACAGGTATTTGTTGAACAAAAGCGGAAGAATTCTTTAACGTATCCGCATTGATTACGGTTAGACCAGATAAATCCATGGTTGCAAAACGTTTCACTTGAGTTGCATTCAAGGTAGAATTCAAATCCAGGGTTGCTCCCAAATTCAAAAACAAATCAGGTTTCAAGTTTGCTCTGTAAGCAAATCCAGCCTTAAATTGAAAATCGGAATAAGAGGTTAAATCTTCTAATTGTACTTTATAATACTGCCCATCTGACATATTTTGAGTGGCTACATTACGGTTCACTTGACCGAATAAGTAATCCATTTGCAAGCCTACATAAAACTCTTTGAAAACTCGAACCCCATTAGAGATGGAAACCTTGCTAACACCGCCACTTCCTTTATAACTATAAATCAAGCTATCCACACCTAATAAATTCAAGCGACGATATGATCTCGTTTCATATTCCACCGCAGAATGCGGGCGAATCCCCACTGACATTGTCCAACGACTTGTTACCGGTAAGGTTAAATTAAAAGACTGGTAATTACCACCAAATACTTTCTGTTGTTGACGGTAATCTTGTAAGGTTTTGTATTCCGTATTCACCCCTACCTCCAGATTCGTCCATCGATTACGCGCTAATAAAGCTGGATTGACCAGATTGGCATAAATACCATTTGAATTAGAAACACCTATTCCACCCATCATCATTTGGGTTGCATTTTCGCTGCCTTGAATCTCTCCCATCCCAAGATAAGAGTAGGGTGAATTCAAGATAGTTTGAGCCCACACAGCTGGGGCCATCGATAACAATAATACGATTAAAAGAGATCGAAGCGTTTTCGAAAGGGTTGTAGGCTTATACAAAGAAATAAAATTCATAAAATTAAAATCTTCCCTTTTGGGAATACAAGTGCGTAAAGGTCGTAATTTTATTTCACATTCGACTAAGTTATTAGCTATATTTGGGTTCAAAATGAATGACAAAATGATTGAAGATTTAAAAAATGGGATCTACTTAGATAATTCGGCCTGGGATTTGATCCTTTTCGGCGGAATTATTTTAATCGGGTTTATCTTAAGGCGCTTTTTCTCTAATTCATTTTCTAAAATCGTTTATCGCTTTATTCCGGATGAATCAATCTCCATTCAAGATTGTGTTCAGCTCATCCGAAAGCCCTTTGAATTATTAATATTCTGGATTTTCTTGTTTTTTGCAGTTAAAAACCTACATGTGCCATCGGCCTGGAATATCGAACCCATTGAACAATCCGGCTTACTCTATTTTATTAAAAAAGCATTTGAATCAGCTGTTATTTTTACAGTCACTTGGGTCATTGTTCGATTAATGAAAGTAGTCATATTAGTCGCACAAGAAAAATGGAATGGGGCCGATCAAAAATCGAAACAACAATTTATTCCCTTCCTGAACGACCTCTCTATGGTCTTTATTATTACGGCAGCAGGATTTGTTTTTCTAGGTCGTGTATTTGAAGTAGATGTAGTTGCGCTAATCACAGGACTAGGAATCGGAGGTTTAGCTCTTGCTTTAGCGGCCAGGGAAACCCTAGAGAACCTTTTTGCCTCCTTTACGATTTTCCTCGATCTTCCATTCGTGGTCGGCGATACTATTCAAATAGGATCTGTTAGCGGAGATATTGAAAAAATTGGATTTAGAAGCACTCGAATCAGAGGTGCAGATGGGAATTTAATAGTAGTGCCCAATCGTCTTCTAACATCTCAATCACTCGAAAATATGAGTGAGCGTGACTACAGAAGAGCCAAATACACCATTCAATGTGAGCTAAATACAAAACCAACTCAAATTGAAGCTGCCATCGCAGCGATTGAAGCATTTATTCTAGAAGATTCTCTGTGCAAGAAAAAAGCGCCAAAAGTAATCTTCGAAGGCTTTGGGGCCTATTCAATCGACATATCTGTTACGTATTTCGTCCAAACAAAGGACTTTGCCAAGTTCCAAGCGACCAAGCAATCCATCAACCTAGGCATATTGAAGGTACTGGAGAAGGAGAAGATTGTGATGGCGAGGAGCTAGCTCGCGGCCTGCGGCCGCGAGAGAGTGAGTAGTCCGAAGTCAGGAGGGAATTAGTCCGGAGGAAATTAGTCCGGAGGAAGATTAGAGATAGGAGAGTATAGAGTATAGATTAAAGCATAAAGTGAGTAGTCCGAAGTCCGGAGGGAATTAGTCCGGAGGGAATTAGTCCGGAGGAAGATTGGAGATAGGAGATTGGATAAAATAAAATTCACAAATCATTGCGCAGCACGATTTAGAATTTTATTTTATCCAATCAACTCCTTAAGATCTTCATCATGAATCATCTTCCTGTCGTCCGCCATCAACAAGAAGCGCGTGTAGATCTTATCTAATTCAGGTTTTTCGAAATCAAATCCGAGTAATGTTAAGCGGTGGCGCAAAGCGGCACGGCCGGAACGAGAGGTTAATAGAATCGCTGACGAGGAAACTCCCACGTCTTCCGGATTCATGATTTCGTAGTTTTGGGCATGCTTCAAGAAACCATCTTGGTGGATTCCAGATGAATGAGCAAATGCGTTAGCTCCTACTACAGCTTTGTTTGGCTGAACCTGCATTCCCATTAAATTCGAAACTAGCGTACTGGTAGGGTATAAGTATTTTGGCTTGATGCCCGTCGTAAATCCTAAATCTTTGTGGACATTTAAGATCATAGCTATTTCTTCCAAAGACGTATTTCCAGCGCGCTCCCCTATTCCATTAATCGTCACTTCGACTTGTCGGGCACCAGCTTGAATACCAGCGATGGTGTTCGCCGTGGCTAAGCCTAAATCATTGTGGTTATGCATCGAAATCGTAGCCTGGTGAATATTATCTACATTTTCATATAAATACTTGATGCGCTCATGCATGACATGAGGCAATAAATAGCCCGTAGTATCTGGAAGGTTAACGACTGTTGCTCCGGCCTTAATGACTTCACGTGTTAATTGTGCTAAGAAGGCTAAATCAGCGCGACCCGCATCTTCGGCGAAGAACTCGACATCTTCGACAAAGGATTTGGCATATTTAACTGCCCAAACTCCACGCTCAATGATTTCTTCGCGCGTCGAATTAAATTTATGCTTGATATGTACGTCTGAAGAACCAATTCCTGTATGAATACGTGGTTTTCGAGCCGTTTTTAAAGCGGCGACTGCTGCATCGATATCTTCTTTTTTGGCCCGAGTCAAGGCACAAATTGTAGGCTCTTTGACTGCGTCACAAATGGCTTGAACCGAAGCAAAATCACCTGGTGATGAAATGGGAAAACCAGCTTCAATGATGTCCACCCCCAACAACTCGAGTTGTAAAGCAACTTCTACTTTTTCTTCTCGGTTTAATTGACAGCCAGGTACTTGCTCGCCGTCGCGTAAGGTGGTATCAAAAATTTGAATTCGGTTACTCATCTGTTTTTTGGTGTTTTATTTCGTTGTGAAATTACACCTATTTGAGTTTACGAACAAGCAAAGACCAAAGAGCAAAGAGCAAAGTTCAGATTAAAAATCTTAAATTTTAAGTAAATAAGATTATTTAACTATTATTAGTCTAATATTAACCTATAAAAAAGATAATTAATCTAAAATATAAAACTTCATCAGAATATAAAATTTTGCATTTTTTTAAGATGAGGCGAGTAATTTAATCTCAGGAAAGCGTTTGGGGTCAAAATTTCCACCCGATATGACACAAACTACGGTTTTGCCTTTAATTTCCTCCGCCATTTCAGCGAGTCCGGCTACACTTAAAGCACCGGCTGGTTCGACGATCATGCTTTTGAGAGCATAAAGGTCCAGCATGGTTTGGCATAAGTTCTTCTTCGAAACTGTTAGCATACGAGAAAGACCTTTGGCACAAATAGCAAAAGTCTTTAGGCCCACCTGCTTTACAGAAGCGCCGTCCACAAAGCGATCAATCTCAGGCAAAATCACCACCTCCGAAGCGGCTAAACTTTGCTGCATCGATGGCGCGCCAGCCGGCTCCACACCGATCAAGGCAGTAGTAGAAGGTAAAACTATCGTAGCACCAGCCGCCAAACCGCCGCCTCCTATCGCAACAAACAGAAAGTCTGGAACCAATGCTTCCAAAATCTCTAAGGTCACCGTGGCTTGGCCCGCAATGATATCATAATCGTCAAATGGCGGAATATAGATCGCACCGTTTGTCTCGCAAAATTTTCGAGAGGCGGTAAAAGCCTCGTCATAATTCTCTCCCAAAAGGTAAATACGCACTTTTTCCTTGCCGAAAAACCGAACCGCCTCCACCTTTTGCAATGGGGTCGATTTAGGCATAAAAATATGGGCTTGAATTCCGAGCAATGCACAGGCTAAAGCAACTCCTTGGGCATGGTTTCCAGCAGATGCGGCCACCACCCCTTTCGATCTAAGTTCCGAGGGGATGTTCGAAATTTTGTGGTAGGCCCCCCTAATTTTATAGGAGCGAACGACCTGCAAATCTTCTCGCTTTAAATAGATTTTAGCCCCATAGCGCGCAGAAAGTGAAGCAGAATATTCTAAAGGAGTCTCTGAAATCACCCCTTTTAGCTGTTCCGCTACTTGTTTTATTTCTGTGACGCTAGGAACGTGTTTTAGTTTGTTGAATTCCATGCGTCCCAAAATTAACAAAAAAAGGGTAGACAATTGCTTGTCTACCCTTTTTCAAATACTATAAATTATTAGTTATTCTCTGGACGCAAACTACGTACCGCAGCACCTGCTCTCCACATTTCCATATCTGCCATTTCTTTCAATTCAGCATCTAATTTCACGCGGTAATCCGGTTGAGAATTCAATGTAATCGAACGCTCTGCTTCTGCTTGCGTTTTCACTGAGTTATATAATTTCTCGAATACAGGCTTAGTTGCATCGCGGAAAGGCTTCCACCAATCCAATGCACCACGTTGCGCTGTAGTAGAGCAGTTTGCATACATCCAGTCCATTCCGTTCTCCGCTACTAAAGGCATTAACGATTGCGTTAATTCCTCCACTGTTTCGTTGAATGCTTCTGATGGAGAGTGTCCGTTCGCGCGCAAAACATCGTATTGTGCAGCAAAGATACCTTGGATAGCTCCCATTAATGTTCCACGCTCACCAGTTAAGTCAGACGTCACTTCTTTGTAGAAATCAGTTTCGAATAAATAACCTGATCCTACACCGATTGCCATAGCAATACATTTTTCACGGGCTTTTCCAGTCGCATCTTGGTAAACAGCGAACGAAGAGTTCAAACCTTTACCTGCTACGAATAAACGACGTAAAGAAGTACCTGAACCTTTAGGTGCAGCTAAGAATACGTCTACATCTGCTGGAGGAATAATTCCTGTCTTCTCTTTGTAGGTAATACCGAATCCATGAGAGAAATAAAGTGACTTACCAGCTGTTAAATATTTCTTCACTGTAGGCCATAACTCGATTTGAGCGGCATCCGAAAGTAAGTAACAGATGATCGTTCCTTTATCCAAAGCTTCTTCGATTTCAAATAAAGTCACACCTGGAACCCAACCGTCAGCGACAGCTTTGTCATAAGTTTTACCTTTACGTTGTCCTACGATGACATTCAGACCATTGTCTTTCATGTTTAACGCTTGTCCTGGACCTTGTACGCCATATCCGATCACTGCGATCGTTTGATCTGCTAATACTTGTCTAGCTTTCTCTAATGGAAACTCTTCTCTTGTTACGATGTCTTCAACAACTCCACCGAAATTAATCTTTGCCATTTTGTTTTATTTTAATTTATATTCTTTTTTCGATTATACGATTTCCCAAATGCCCTCTTCCGGCAAGAACTCCACTAAGCCTTTCTCCGTTTTACCTACGGCAACGCGACCCGACTTAACATACTCTAAAATCTCCCACTTCTTCAAAAAGGTATAAAACTCTTGAATATCCGCTTCTGATCCATTTTTTTCAACCACGACATAATCCAAACCAAAATGCACAATCTTCGCATTCCAATCCAAATTAATCGTCTTCACATCCACCGGCACACCGCCTAGAGGAGTTGCTATCTTAAATAAGGCGATTTCGTTAAACACGATTTCGTCATCTAGGTAACCAAAGACGGCGAGAACATCGGTTACTTTACGGATTTGGCGAACTAATTTCTCTACAAATTCCCGATTTTCGTGTTTAATCACAATCGTAAAACGTGATACGCCTCTACGCTCTGTCTCTGAAACCGTCAAACTCTCGATATTTACCCGGCGACGCGTAAAAATAATCGTGATGCGATTCAATAGACCGACCGTATTAGTCGTAAAAACAGAAATAGTGTAATTCGTTAACATAATTATTCCAGCCTAATACTTGTTACACAGCCACCCGCAGGTACCATGGGGAATACATTTTCCTCTTTTTCGCAAATAATTTCTAACAGATAAGGCTTATCTGAATTCAATAAAGTATCGAGAGAATTACTTAAGTCTGCCCGATCAGATACCGTATGACCTGCAATGCCAAAACCTTTAGCGATGGTGATAAAATCAGGATTCTGAAGTTCTACGAACGAATAACGATTCGCAAAGAAGAGCTGCTGCCATTGGCGAACCATTCCTAAGAAGTTATTATTCAAGATGATTATTTTCACTGGCAAACCGCTTTGCGCGATAGTGCCTAGTTCTTGTAAGGTCATTTGGAAACCACCGTCACCGATGACCGCCACTACTTCGCGTTCTGGGACTGCCACCTTTGCTCCAAAAGCAGCAGGTAGGGCAAAGCCCATCGTTCCAGCGCCACCGGAAGTAACAATCGAATTGCGTTTTTTGAAACGATAATAGCGATTAGTAATCATTTGGTGCTGACCTACGTCAGTCACAACGACAGCTTCGCCTTTAGTTTTAACAGACAAAAGATTAACGGCCTCACCCATCTTGATCTTATCCCCTTCGTGGAATAAGTCTTTCTTCGTGATTTTCTCGTACTCTTCGTCGTCGTATTTTTTAAACTCCGCTCTCCATTCGCTGTGATTCGCCTTATTCACTAAAGGCAAAAGAGCTCGAAGTGCTGCCTTCGCATCGCCTACAACGGGAGCATCGGCTTTCACATTTTTATCTACTTCACTTGGGTCGATTTCAATGTGAACTACTTTTGCTTGCTTCGCATAGGTACTTAAATCACCCGTAATCCGGTCATCGAAACGCATTCCGATGGCAATTAAAACGTCGCAAGAATTTGTTAAAACATTAGCGCCATAATTACCGTGCATACCTGGCCAACCCACGTATAACGGATGATCCGCATCCATAGAAGACATACCTAATAAGGTAGTCGCCACTGGAATGCCTGTTTTGTCTACGAAATCATTTAATTCTTTTTCCGCACCTGCAATTATAATACCGTGACCGGCTAAGATATAAGGACGTTTTGCTCCATTAATTATTTTCGCTGCAGCCTCCACGTGCTCTGCCTTAGGCTCTACACGAGGTTTGTAGGAAATAATCGACTTACAAGGAATATATTCGAACGGTTTGGTCATCAAATCCGTTTGAGCCGTACGCGTAATATCAATTAAAACGGGGCCAGGACGACCAGTTTCCGCGATGTAGAAGGCTTTCGCCATAATCTCTGGGATCTCATCTGCATCCACTACTTGGTAGTTCCACTTCGTTACCGGCATGGAAATACCGATTAGATCGCACTCTTGAAAGGCGTCTGTTCCTAATAAATTGGCTTTCACCTGACCTACAATACACACCATAGGAGTTGAATCCAACATCGCATCAGCGATAGGTGTAATCAAGTTCGTGGCACCAGGACCGGAGGTCACCAGACAAACGCCCGCCTTGTTTAACATACGTGCATAGCCTTGCGCTGCATGACCTGCCCCTTGTTCGTGGCGAACTAAAATGTGTTTTAAGCGATCTTGGTAATCGTATAAGGCATCATAGGTAGGCATAATTGCACCACCTGGATAGCCAAAAATAGTATCCACCCCCTGCTCTACCAGTGATTGCATAATAGCTTGTGCCCCAGACAAAAATTTCTTTTGGTCAGGTTGATTCGCTGCTTCGGTCTGAGTTTGGGTTTGTCCCATGGTAGTAAAAACTAGTCAAAAATTTTGTTTCAATTGATTTAGAAGGTCTAAATTAAGCCTTCTGGATAGATAAAAAAATATTTTTCTTATAAATCCGTCACACATCCCTCGCTCGCAGAGGATACGTTTATAATGTATTTACGAAGAACGCCTTGCTTGAATGGAGACTCAATGGGCTTCCAATTTTTCTTGCGTTCTGCTAATTCCTCATCAGAAACATGTAAGACCAAGGTATTATTCACGGCGTCGATCGTAATCTTATCGCCATCTTTTACTAAACCGATTGGACCCCCTTCTTGTGCCTCTGGCGTCACGTGTCCCACGACGAAACCGTGTGTACCTCCAGAGAAACGACCATCTGTAATCATCGCTACTGAATTGCCTAATCCTGCGCCGATAACGGCCGAAGTAGGCTTAAGCATTTCCGGCATACCCGGTCCTCCCTTAGGTCCTTCATTGCGAATTACGATCACGTGACCTGCTTTGATTTCCCCTTTAGAGATATATTCAATCACTTCTTCTTCACGCTCACAAACTTTCGCAATACCCTCAAAACGCTCGCCTTCTTTTCCTGTAATCTTCGCCACGGCACCGCCTGGAGCTAAATTACCATATAGAATCTGCAAGTGACCTGATGGTTTTAAGGGTTGCGTGATAGGGAAAATGATTTTTTGTGTCTCAAAATTCAAGTCCGGAGCCTCCGCTAGATTCTCCGCCATCGTCTTTCCTGTGACCGTCATACATTCGCCGTGCAATAAGCCTACGCTATGTAAATACTTCAAAATCGCTGGCATGCCACCGATCGCTAACACATCTTCCATGTAGTATTTACCACTTGGTTTTAGGTCAGCGATTAAAGGCGTGCGATCCGAAATATCTTGTACATCTTTCAATGTAAATGAAATCCCTGCCGCATGACCGATCGCTAAATAGTGTAGAACTGCATTCGTACTTCCACCTAGCGCCATCACTACCGTCATTGCATTTTCGAAGGCGTGGCGGGTCATAATATCTCGTACACAGATGTTCTTTTCTAATAAGATTTTCATCGCTGCACCGATCGCCAAACACTCCTCTTTCTTCCCTTCGTGCGTCGCTGGATAGGTCGATGAATTCGGTAATACTAAGCCCATCGCTTCCATGGAGGATGCCATTGTGTTTGCTGTGTACATACCGCCGCAAGCCCCTGCTCCCGGGATCGAATTGCGTATCACGCCTTCATAATCCTCGTCAGAGATAGTTCCTGCATATTTTTTTCCCAAAGCTTCGAAAGCCGAAACGATGTCTAATTTTTCTCCTTTGTATAAACCACTGCGAATCGTTCCACCGTACACTAACATACCTGGACGATTCAAACGAGCCATCGCCATCATAGCGCCTGGCATATTCTTATCACAACCTACCACGGCGATAACGCCATCATACCATTGTGCTCCTACTACATTTTCAATTGAATCCGCGATAATATCACGTGATGGCAAAGAATAGCTCATCCCGTCATTTCCATTAGTCATTCCGTCTGAAACTCCGATCGTGTGGAAGATCAAACCGACCATTCCATTCTCTTGAATTCCCTTTTTCACATGAACAGAAAGTCCATTCAAGTGCATATTACAAGTATTCCCTTCGTAGCCAGTGCTGGCGATACCGATTTGGGCTTTACTCATATCCTCGGTGGTTAAGCCAATGCCGTAAAGCATCGCTTTCGCCGCGGGATTAGAGACTTCCTGAGTTAGTGTCCGTGAATATTTATTTAATGACATAGGGTGTAAGAAATTTTTTCAAACCATAAATATACGCAATTAGATTTGCAGGAGGGTAGTTTATGCCAAAGAATCTTTGGCATTTATAGAAAAAGCAAAATTAATTATTTGTTTTCTCCTACCTGCTGTCTCCACATCGCAAAATACAATCCTTTGCTCTCCACTAAATCGTCGTGCGAGCCCTGTTCTACAATCTTTCCTTTCTCTAACACATAGATCCGAGTCGCGTGCATCACCGTCGATAAACGGTGGGCGATCAAAATCGTAAGGTGCTCCGTGTCAACGGATAAAGAACGAATGGTTTCGGATATTTCTTCTTCGGTCAAAGAATCCAAAGCCGAGGTCGCCTCATCAAAAACCAATAAGTTTGGATCACGCAACAAGGCACGCGCAATACTCAAGCGCTGCTTCTCTCCTCCAGACACCTTTACTCCACCCTCTCCGATCAAGGAATCTAATCCTTTGTCGGCTCTGGCTAGTAGGCTTTGGCAGGCTGCCTTCTCTAATACCTCCATACACTGGGCATCTGTCGCGTTCGGATTCACGAACAACAAGTTCTCGCGAATCGAACCAGAAAACAATTGCGTATCCTGCGTTACGAAACCAATTTTCTTACGTAATTCATCGAAATCGATCGCATCACTTGGTTCGCCGTTATAATAGACCTGCCCTTTTTTGGGACGGTATAAACCTACTAGCAACTTAACTAAAGTCGACTTCCCGGCACCCGAAGGCCCCACAAAGGCAATCGTCTCGCCGCCTTTAACGGAGAAGGTAATTCCATCCAAAGCCTCTGTCGTAGCCGACTGATGTTTAAAGGAAACGTGATCGAATTTCAATTCATGAATAGCTGAGATCGACTTGGGATTTTTTGGCTTCTTCTCCACCGGAATACTCATCACCTGTTCGAAATTTTGCAAGGAAACCTCTGCCTCCCGGTAGGTATTGACCACATTACCAATTTCCTGTAATGGGTTAAAAAGGAAGAAAGAATAAATATTTAGAGAATAGAATTGACCGATCGTAATCTTTCCTTCGTAAATCAGGTAGATCAAGACGACCACCATTAACATGCGCAATAAGTTCACGCAGGTTCCTTGGACGAAGGCCATCGAACGTACATAACGTACTTTCTTCAATTCTAATTTTAGAATCTTGTCCGTCGTCGCATTTAAGTGAGCGATTTCTTGCTCCGCCAAACCGAGTGATTTCACTAACTCGATATTGCGCAAAGATTCCGTAGTGGATCCCGCTAGACCGGTCGATTCTTTAACGATTTCGATCTGAATGACTTTGATCTTCTTACTTAGAACGGACGAAACGTAGGCGATTAATGGACCCGTGATTAAGAAAAGGGGCATGACCATCCAATGCACTGAAAAGGCGTAGACCGAAATGAAGATTAAGGCAATGACCGATTGGAATAAAATGTTGATTCCTAAGGTGATCAGTTTTTCGACGTCGGTGCGGACTTTTTGGAGTTTGCCCAGGGTTTCGCCTGATCTTTGGTCCTCAAAAGTCTCGTAAGGCAACTCTAAAGAGTGACGAATCCCGTCTGAATAGAGGTTTGCGCCTACTTTTTGGGTAACCGTATTAATAAAATAATCCTGAAAATTTTTCGCCACCCGGCTCAC
>CAMDSI010000037.1 GCA_945906915.1 Spirosoma fluviale
AGCGTTTGAATTTTAAATTCATTCCCCGTTTTCACGAATAAAAAAACATCCACCCCTTTGTGTGAGAATTTTCCATTGAGATAAAATTCGTAGGGAACCCAAGCGGTAGCAATTTCGTGATCAATTAGAATAGGTCCCCAGGAAAGTACGCGTTCATCCATATCGCCTTGTTTTCGGGACAAAACACTTTGGACAAATTTCGAAATGGGTACTTCTCGTACGATAGTACCTTCCGGTCTAATCTGACTCACATTCAAAAGCGCATTAGTTGTAAAACAGGACTTTAGGGCCACTGTGTCCACTGCCTTCATCGCAGAAAAAGTTTTTAATATGACGGCTTTGATTTGTTCTTCGTCCGATGATTTTTGTTGCCCAATCGCCAGCAAAGGGCATAATAATAGGAGTAAAAGTAAATTTCTCATTGATTAAATAGTTCGTCTAAATAGGTAGCTAACGCGTGATCCTTCTCCGTCACCTTATTACCTGCATCGTGTGTGGTGATTATTACCTGCACCCGATTATAGGTATTAGACCAAGTGGGATGATGGTCAGTTTTGCTGATAAAAGGAGTGGCGTCCTGCATGAATTGCATAGCCTCTTCGAAGGAGGTAAATTCGAAGGTTTTGATTAGCGTATTATTTTCTTCTTTCCAGTTGTTCATTTTATTCAAATTTTAAACAGACAAGTTCTTGCCTTTACGATTGAAAACATAGTCAATTTTTAGAACGCTATTTTTTTAGTTGGATCAATTCTCAGCCAAAGCAAACCGCCACAAATAACAACAACGCCAATGATACGAACTGGGATATCCCAGCTGCCCGTTGCCGTTAAAATATAGCCAAAAGCAATGGACATAATGGTTGATCCTAATTGGCCGGCCATCCCCATGGCCCCTGCCACAGCACCTGAGTTTTGACCACCGATATCTGCTGATGTTGCCCAAGAAACCGGCAAGGTAAAGTCCTTAAATGCTAGACCAAAAGCTAAAATTACAATGGACACCATCGGGTCTGCGATAAAAGTGGAACTTAGCATGCAACAGCCTGACATCACTAATCCAAACATTCCCACCGAACGTCGACCCCATTTCAAGCCCTTTTTACGTGCAATGAAATCGGATAAAAAGCCGCCGCTGAAACAACCGATAGTACCTAAAATAAAGGGCAAGGATGCCAGGAATGCGATATGGGCATCATCCACCCCTTTGCCATTTTTTAAATATTTTGGCATCCAGGAAAGATAAAAATAGGCCCCATAAAGTAGGCAATGGTACATGCTCATTAATGCCCACACGTTAGGGGTTTTGATGATCTTTAAAAATACCTGAAGATTATTTTGAGGAATTTTTACTTCGCGACCTAATTCAATATGCGCTAATTCTGATTCTTTAATACCAGGCATGTCCTTAGGTTCATTTTGGAACCATAAAACCCAAAAAATAGCCCAAATAATTCCCACTACTCCAAAAATATAAAACACATAACGCCATCCCCAGATAGACATGATATAAATCGAAAGGAATGGCGCTAAGGCGGCACCGATGCGGCTAGCTATCCAAATAAAAGACTGGGCTCGACCCGCTTCCTGCTTCGGAAACCACCTCGCGACAACGATCGTTGCGTTAGGATACGCTCCAGCTTCGCCTAATCCGAATAAAAATCGGATGATAAATAACATGGTAAATGAATAGGAGAATCCCGTCAGAATAGTGAAAACTGACCAAGAAAGTACGATTCTAAATAGCACAGATTTAGGCCCTTTAAAATCCCCCCAAAGACCCACGGGTATCTCAAAAATTCCGTAGGCAAAGGCGAAGGAACCCATGATCCAGCCAAATTCTTTTTCACTTAAATGAAGGTCCTGAGTTATTTGACTTCCCGTAATCGAAATGGAAGTTCTATCTAAATAGGTAATGATGGAAAATAAAGCTAATACGAACAGTACCCAAAATCTTTTTTGCATTATTCATTACTATTTTTGCAATAATACAATAAATAATTTTAAAAATACCCCGTTCGACTAATCCTCCTTCTTCACTATCGGATAGACAAATGCTGCCCGTGTAGGTCCAGGAAATGGCACATGACTTCCTTTCAATCCATGCCATAAGACTAAATTAAAGGCCACATCATTATTCGTATCTTCTTTGTCAAAATTAAATAACTCCGATCTGCGTTGCCACTCGTTGCGCGCCACATTTCTGCCTCCTAAATCTATCTTAGGAATGATGGCTTTGAAATCAATCGGTCTTGCAACTGAATCAAAACTGCGCCACATCGGCATAGCAGCGGCATCATATTGCGACATTGGATTTAATCCCAAAATCAATTCCATCGTCCGCAACATCGAACTAGTTGTGTATGCGGTGTGATCTACGTAATTACGTTTCACAAATCCACCAGCCACATAAGCGGTGCTGCGATGGGCATCCACGTGATCCGCCCCGTTTTGGGCATCGTCCTCAATCATAAACACCACCGATTCATTCCATATTGGACTATTTGCCAACGTTTCAATTAATTGCCCCACAGCTAAATCATTATCAGCTACGTGTGCATACGGTGTAGGTCTACCTAAACGCAAGCCTTCCGTATGGTCATTTCCTAGGCGTATGGAATTAAATTGCGGAACCCGATTTTCCTTCACCATCTCCTGAAATTCCGTTTTCCAAATACGTAAACGCGTCGTATCCATAATCGCTAAACTATAACTCGGAAATGTCGGGTGAAAATGTTTATCGAGAGACGCAATTGCTGGCTTATTACCGGTCATAAATTCGCCATAAGTCCGGTAGCTCACCCCATAACGATTACATAAATCCCAAATATATCCGCTCTTATTCATCACAGCATTCTTTTCAGGCTCCCCATAAATTCCGCCGCCTTTTCCACCATAGCTCGTAGGCCAGTTTTTCTCCATAAAATCCGTAGCATAAGCTCCCATAGACCAATGATGACCATCTGCACTCACCTCAGCATCCACATAAAAATTATCTAGCAACACAAATTTCTCCGAAATAGCGTGTTGATTTGGCGTATATTTTCTGCCAAATAATAACAAAGTAGTATCTCCATTTCCGGTTTTTATATCTGATAAAACCTGGTCATATGTCCTATTTTCCTTAATCACATAAAACACATATTTGATGGGGGATTTTTGGCCTACCTTCATCGGAATAGGAAAACCCGGTGCGTCTTTATCTGCTAATTCCGCCTTCGCTGGATTGTAGGACGCATTGCTATAAACAGCTTTAGAATACCCAGCCATATCCACTGCACTAGGCGAAGGAATAATACTCATCGTCCCTTTGAACAAAGAACCGATGTATTGCACTTCTTTAGGCGCATTCATATCGCCCTGGTGCAAATTCACCTCCTCCCCATTTTTTATAGGACGAGGGCCAAAGGGGTTCGCATAGGACGTATTTCCCTTCCCATTCGTCACCCAAATCTTATCCGCAATAAATTTCACATTGGTAGGAAACCAACCCACTGGTATAAAACCCATCGGCCTACTTGATCCCGTTACCGAAATATCATAAACAGCTAAGCAATTATTATCCGCATTCGCCACATACAATCTTTTCTTCAAAGGGTCAATCGCTAATCCATTAGTAGTCGATCCAGAAGGTGAATTCGGATACAAGGCCACATCTAATGTTTCGATCACTTTTTTCGTAATTAGATTGACCACTGACACCGAATTGTCATTCGCATTACAAACATATAAGAGTTTGCCGTTTGTTGAAAGCAACATCTCATTCGGGTTATCCCCTACTTTTACGGGCGATTTCCAAGTAGCATTTTCTACATCAAACACCAATACCTGATCGCAACCCCAGCATGAAATATATAATTCCTTTGCATCTGGACTCAAAACACTCATATATGCTTCTGCATCTAAACCTAATTGCTTATCGATTTTCTGGGTTTTAGCATCGATAATATATAGCGACCGATTGTCGCGAGTTACTACGTATATTTTTTGGCGTTTCTGGTCAAAGGTAATTCCAGCCGGTCCCACCCGATTAGGCCATACTGCACCCAACACAATTTCATCTTTTTTGACTAATTTATTTGCCTTGATTTCATAGCGCACCACCTTATTATCATGACCACCCGCTGCATATAAAAATTGATCGTCTGGACTGAAAGCAAGTCCGTACCAGGCTTTGGGAATAATTACGGTATCAATCAATTTTTCAGTTTTCACGTCGACTAACATGATGCTGTGCGCACTTACCCCATTATTCGTTACCGCCACATACTTTTTATTATGGCTTACCGCCATATTTAAGGGCAAATCACCTAACGAAAAAGACTTTCCCGCCGGGCTTAATTTCCAGCCATTAGGCAGAGAAATCACAGGGGACATTTTCTGAGCTGAAACGTAGAAAAACGTTCCCAGAACCAAGCCGAGTACATAAATAAATCGCATAATTATAGGTTTTTTAGAGAGGCAAAATACGCATTTTCGTCATTTCTCAGATAAACGAATGATTAAATTTAGGTAGATCGGAGTTTTATTTATGCCGAAACCAGCAGTCGATACGGTCATTTTCATAGGCTTTGAAAACCGTATTCACGGGAGCTCCGTGTTGTAAATTGTCATTAAACCGCGTCCGTGCTAGATAATTGAAGGCACCCATATCTCCTGTATATGCCGTTTTATTGCTATGATTATAACTTTCATGCAAATCGCATAATTGCTGCAAAAAGTCCATAAAAAGCGGAAATGCACCGCCAAAAACACCGCAGTTTAAAAGTGCTTCAGAAGCAAATCGTTCCTCATAAGCGGCATAATCAGGAATTTGTGCTCTTAAATGCTCTGCATGAGCTAGCATCCACTCATTATTTAGCGTTTTAGGCTCATCCCCGCAGAAAAGGGCATCTGGATTAGCGGTATATAGTGGATGAATGAAAGGGTTCTGAGCTAAAGTCACATCTGACACATCCGTCACAAAAACGCCCTGAACCTGCATCATCTCAGCTAAATAATCACGGTAAACAAAATAGCGGTAGACATTCGGATTAAAAGCTGGATTATAGCTAATGCGCTCGAAGGAAATGTGCTCGTTTTCGTAGCGCGCACAAGTTTCATCCGAAAAATTATTGTGAAAAATGACACCTTTCAAGTTCGCCGCAGCCACTGATTCCGCCCATTCTCGAACGAATTCATAGGAATCATCCGCCAAAGTCATGTTCCGATTCACATCATACACACCCGTAATGTGGCAAGCTAAAACAAGATGTTGCATGATTAATTAGCGTTCAACTGGAGTTCTTGCTTCAATAAGGCGCAGGTGCTGTTCGGATTATTACGGTAGTAAATGTAGGATCTTTGGAATACCTTCTTTGTTTTAAACTCAATCTCGGCGCGCTCAAAAAAAGCGGAATCGGCTGCAAAACCTCCTTTAAAGTCAATGCTTTTGAACACTTTTTGATGGCCAAATAAGGTCCCAAAAAGCACCGCATCATCCAAATGAATGGGCTTACTTAAATCATTTTTATCAGGAACATAATAATCTTCCACCGTATCCACCACCGTCTCTGCGGTAGAACAAATCAGATCCACATTTTCAATCTCCTGTAAACAAGTACTTAAATGATAGGGCTTATACTCGTCATCACTATCTAAAATGGTAATAAATTCCCCCACACTAATTAATACCCCCCGATTAATGGATTCCGCCTGGCCGCGGTTACTATGGCGAATATAGATAATTTTTTCTTCGTGGGCCTCCACATATTCTAGCAAGGCTTTGCGGTCATTGCCCTTACTTCCATCGTCGATGATGATCAGTTCGAAATCCTGAAAATCTTGCTGTAGAACAGAATCAATGGCTCTTTTGGTTAATTGAAAGTCTGTATTATAGACGGCCATCAACACCGATATTTTAACATTCTTAGGCATGATCTGCTTATAAGTTCCACCAAAATAGGCTTTAACGGAGGCAAATGTAGTCAAATATTACTATGTTTAAGAAAAAAAACGATGAACAAACTGTTACTAATTGCCCTATCGATTTTTACCCTTTCTTCCTGCACGAAAAGCGGAGAAACGGTGTCTAACTACTTCTCCTATCCTGACAGCCTAGAAGCCGGTGGGGTGAAAATGATTCCTATTCAAACGTCTGCCGGTACTTTTAAGGTGTGGACGAAGCGTTTTGGAAATAACCCTAAGATCAAAATCCTCTTATTACATGGTGGTCCAGCGATGACGCACGAGTACATGGAATGTTTTGAGACGTTTTTCCAAAGAGAAGGCTTCGAATTCTATGAATACGATCAGCTGGGCTCCTATTACAGTGATCAACCGATGGATTCAACGCTATGGAGAACGGAACGATTTGTAGAAGAAGTGGAGCAGGTGCGCAAGGCAATCGGTGCTGATTCCACTAATTTTTATGTGGTAGGTAACTCATGGGGTGGCATTTTAGGCATGGAATATGCGCTGAAATACCAAAAAAATATGAAGGGTCTTTTAGTTTCTAATATGGTGGCAAGTGCGCCAGAATATGGAAAATATGCGGAGGAGGTTTTAGCCAAACAGATGGATCCGACGATTTTAGCAGAGGTTAGAGCTATCGAGGCAAAAAAGGATTTCAATAATCCGCGCTACATGGAATTATTGATTCCCAACTTCTACCATGAGCATATTTGCCGCTTAAAAGAATGGCCAGATGCCTTAAATCGCACATTTAAACATGGAAACAGCTCTATTTATGTCCGAATGCAAGGACCGAGTGAATTTGGAATTAGCGGACTTTTGGAGAAATGGGATATTAAAAATCGCTTAAAAGAAATCACGGTTCCTACCCTGATGATCGGGGCGAAATACGACACAATGGATCCGAAAGCGATGGAAGAACAGAGCAAATTAGTTAAAAATGGCTCCTACCTGTACTGCCCGAACGGTAGCCACTTAGCGATGTGGGATGACCAAAAAGTTTACATGAATGGCGTCATTTCATTCATTAAGAAGGTAAATGGGGAATAAAAACTGCTTCTTATGAAACTAATCGTCTTACTATTAGGCCTTTCTACTATAGCAAACGCCCAAAACTTATTAAAAGACGCAATCGCCTTTCGCCTAGGCGCCTCCGTAAATCCTCGCTTGCTTTCTGAAAATGAAGCTTACAACGACATTGCGAAAAATGAATTGACCGGACTCACAGCTGAGAATCACATGAAGATGATGCTGATACATCCCGCAGCTGACCGTTTTGATTTCGTGAAAGGAGATGAAATTGTTGCTTTTGCAGCGGCGACAGGCAAACGAATGCATGGGCACACTTTGGTTTGGCATAATCAGGTTCCACAATGGATGAAGGATTTTCAAGGGGATCAAAAAGCCTGGGAAGACCTATTAAAAAATCACATTCAAACGGTAGTAGAGCACTATAAGGGCAAAGTAGCCGGATGGGATGTAGTGAATGAATCCTTTATAGACGACGGTAGTTTGCGTCCTTCTCTTTGGGCGGATCATATTCCAGATTATATTGCCAAAAGCTTCCAATGGGCACATGAAGCAGATCCCAAAGCCACGCTTTTTTACAATGATTACGGCCAGGATGGCCATCCTAAAAAGATGCAGGCCATTCTTAACCTTGTGGCTGATCTAAAAAGTCGTCAAATTCCCATTCACGGATTAGGATTACAGATGCACATCAATGTGGATTCAAAGCGCACAGAAATCGAGAACGTAATCGCACAATCAGTTCAAACAGGACTAGCCGTCCATTTTTCAGAGCTAGACGTTGCGGTTAATCCGAAGAATAATCCTGAATTCGTATATGATGAGAAAGCCTCAGCCGCTCAGATGGAACTATTTAAACTGCTTTTCAAAACCTACCAATCCATTCCGGCTAAGCAGCAGTATGGCATTACGTTTTGGAACATCTCCGATAAAGATTCCTGGTTGCGCGGTTATTTTAAGAGACCTAAAGAATTCCCCCTTTTATTTGACGATAATTATAATAAAAAACCAGCCTATTCCGAGCTTATAAATCTTTTAAATAAGCTAAACTAAGCGGCACCTGAGCTTTTGAATTCGAATTTTCGTCCTCTAAGTAATAATACTTGATGGAGCTTTTTCTCGCCTGCTTCAGGATAGCTTTAACGGCAATTTGACCCGTTCCTAAAGGCACATCATTTTCTGGCGAAGTCTTCACAGCGAGGCCAACCGGCACGCCCTTTTTTAAATCCTTTACATGCATCAGCTTAAATCTCGAAGGATATTTCTTTAGATAGGTCAGCGGATCTTGCCCAAATTGATGCACCCAAAGGATGTCTAATTCAAAGGAGACATAATCCGGGTTTGTGTTTTGGATCAAATAATCATACAATGTTCCTTTCTCATAGGGAGTGAAATCATAGCCATGGTTATGGTAACTAAATTCAATGCCATTTTCCTTTAGTTTTTGGCCTACTCGATTAAAATCTTTCACTGCGACATCTGCCTGCTGAACAGTAAATTCTCCTTTATGCGGAATCATTCCCACCCGCACAAACTCAGCACCTAGGATTTTTGCATCCGCAATGACCGCATCCGTTTTATTCGTCAAAGCATCGTAATAAACGCCATAACTCGTACAAACCATCCCACGAGCATCTAATAAAGCTCTCATTTCGGTTGCCGTTTTACCGAACAGATTTGAAAACTCGATATTGCGAATGCCCATCTCTTTAATGTAATCTAACGTCCCCGGCACATCCTTACTGAAATCATTTCTGAACGTAAATGAAACCACACCTGGGGTATCTTTGAGGGCTTTGCTGAATCGCTGCTGTGCGAAAATGGCTTGCGAAAGCAGAAGGAAGAATAGTAAACTACATTTTTTCATATTTTGCATAGGTTTATATCATTAAATCTAGTAAAATACATTGGATTAAAAATAGGTAACAAAATGAAAAATAAATTACGATGGCTTTTACAAGCCGCTGGAGGCTTGATTCTAACGGGTAGTGGACTTTCCCTAGCCATCGACGCAGGCATAACAAAATTCCAAGGTGGGGACTGGTTTTACTACGGAACCGGAGCTTTGATCGTATTTCAAGCGGGCTTGTGTCTCTTGATAGACTCAACTAGACATAAATAAAATTTGAAAATGATAACAATAACAAAAATCATTGGTTTATTTAGTACAATTATTTATTTCCATAATTCTATTGATGCCTACTACAAAGATTTACGACATAGCGATTATAGGTGCAGGAGCATCAGGATTACAGCTTTTATATGAAATTGTTCAAGCTGACCCCACTAATGAGAAGCAGATTTTACTCCTAGATTCTGGAGATCGTTCGACAAAAAGTTGGTGCTTTTGGGAAGATGGAAAAAATCAATGTTTCCCTTTTTTAGTCGAAAAGTCTTGGGAATCCATGACCTATAGAACCAGTTCGGGGGAAACAATAAAATCGAAAATCCATCCACTCCACTATAAATACATCTCTTCAGAACGATTTTTTACCTATTTTTTTACCGAATTCATTCCAGCAAACCCAAATATTACGTTAGTAAATAGCTGGGTTCAAGAAATACAAGAAGGCGACGATTTACACTCTGTTATTTGTAAAGATGGCTCCTCTTTTTATACCAATCGGGTAGCCGATTCTAGACCCTTAAAATCCGAGGACTCCTCCTTAATTTACCAACATTTTAGCGGAAAATTTATTGAGTTTGAACAGCCCATTTTAGACGAATCATCCATGACCTTAATGGATTTCAGCTTACCTGTTTCTACAAATGAAATGGCTGTATTCCACTATATTTTGCCATTTAGTCAGACCAAAGCTTTAATTGAAACGACTGTGTTTACAAAATTAGCCTATGACAAGGAGGCCTATGAGCGTATTTGGCAAAACTACATCGAAACTCACTATAGATCCCAGAAATATAAAGTTCTTGCTGATGAGAATGGGACCATTCCCATGGGCGTTACTACTCAAAAAAGAGAAGGTCAAGTTTACACGATAGGTACAGCGGCTGGAAATATGAAAGCTTCTACAGGATATGCTTTTACCAGAATGCATGAGGATGCTACCTATCGAGCACAAAATCTTACCAAAAAAACGCCGAGCAGATTTCGTTTTTATGACAAAATGCTCTTAAAAATCATGAAAAATGAAATGAATAAAATACCTGCCGTAATGGATAGGCTATTTAGTCAAGTTCAAACACCCAAGATTCTTCGCTTTTTAGACGATAAAAGTTCGTTGATTGATGACATAAAATTGCTTTCTAAATTAGATATTCCTCTTTTCATTAAGCACCTGTTTATATGAAAAACTATATAGGAGCTATCTTCACTTTCCTTTATTTAGGTGCCTACTTAATGGTAGGGCCTTGGTCGAGTACGATTGATCTGTATATAAGTGGCTTCCTACTTCTTCTAACCGGCATACCGCATGGAGCTGGGGATCATCTAATCGCAAAAAAAATTGCTGATCGCCTTCACCTTTCCTTCCATTTAAAGCCTTTTATTATTTATTATGTGGGTATTATGGCTGCTTATGCAGTTCTGTGGTATGTTTCTCCTCTGATTGCCTTCATTATTTTCATTGGAATTAGCGTCTTTCACTTCGGGGATATGGAAGATTTAGCGGCGGTGCAACCCAAGGAAACGCTATTAAATTTAGCTAGAACCATTTCCTTAGGCTCAGGCATCTTATCGTTTATACTTTTTAGTCATTGGAATGAAGTAGTTGAAATTATAAACCAAATGAAGGTTCCCATCCCGCAAAATATACCCTCCTACTTGATTTATTTTAGTCTGATTTTACTGATTTTAGGCTTTAAAAAGAAAAATTCTGCCTATTTTTTTAATACTTTTCTCACTTTAGTAGCGGGTTATTTTTTACCCTTAATCCCTGCCTTTATTTGCTATTTTTCTTGCTGCCATGCTATTTATAGTTTCATAGGTTTGAAAAATCACTTAGAAACATCCTTCTTGAATTTATATAAAAAATTAGCCCCATTTTCAATAGGAGCCGTTTTTATGTGTTTGATTTATCTATTTTTAACTAGCAGCACCTTACAGGTATATCCCATTTTTATATTCTTGTCTTTATTAACGCTGCCACATTTTTTACTTATGCATAAATTAATTAAACGACCCTATTAAAAATATTTATAACAATTTTTATTTTTTTTTTAAATTTTTTTGTAATCTTTGAAACATTATTTCACACTTTATGTTTACCTATTTAAACACTTAAATCTTTAACATTTATGGAAACATTAAACATTTTACTAGACGGCTCACTTGCTGCCGGAGATTACATCGGATTTACCTTCTTTACAGGGTATATGTCGATGCTTGCTGCTTCTATCTTCTTCATCGTAGAAAGAGGTACAGTTAATGACAAGTGGAAAACATCATTATTGATTTCCGCATTGATTACATTTATTGCTGCAGTACACTATTTCTACATGCGTGGTGTATGGTTAGAGACACACGAGTCTCCAACACAATTCCGTTACATTGACTGGACATTAACTGTTCCTTTAATGTGTATTGAGTATTTCTTAATCTTAAAGCCAGCAGGTGCTAAGACAGGAATGTTAACTCGTTTACTATTCGGTTCTATCGTAATGTTAGTAGCAGGATATATCGGAGAGGCAGTAGTTCCAGCACAAAACGTAATGTGGGGTATCATCTCTACTTTAGGTTGGGCTGTAATCATCTATGAAATTTACATGGGTGAGGCTTCTAAATTAGCGGCGTCTTCTTCTAGCGAAGCAGTTAAGTCTGGTTACAACGTTATGCGTTGGTTCACATTAGTAGGTTGGGCAATCTATCCAATCGGCTACATGATGTTACCTGGTAACTTGTTATCTGGTTTCTCTGGAAACATTGACTTAGTTTACAACATTGCAGATGCAGTTAACAAGATTGGTTTTGGCCTAGTTGTTTACTCTATCGCAAAAGGTGCTACAGCAGCAGAAGCGAAATAATATTTATTTCTCAAAAGAAAGGGGTGGTCATCGATCATCCCTTTTTTTTATGCCCAAAATTTAGCTAGTTTAGTGACAGCTAATCTATTAACATGAATAAATACCTTTGGATTTGTTTGACTTTCCTAGGGTTGGAGTTGCAGGGCCAACAAATCACTTTCGATACGAAAAAAAAATTCCAAACGATGCACAGTTTTGGCGCCTCGGACTGCTGGTCGATGGCCATGATTGGAAAATACTACCCGGAGAGCAAAAAAAAGCAAATTGCCGAATGGCTATTCAGTCTTGAATCAGACCCACAAGGAAACCCAAAAGGCATCGGGCTATCCATGTGGCGATTTAATATTGGGGCTGGCAGTACTGAACAAGGTAAAGAAAGCAAGATTTCAAATGAATGGAGACGTGCTGAAATTTTTTTGACTAACGATAGTTACGACTGGGAGAAACAAAAAGGCCAACAATATTTTTTAGAAGCTGCTAAGCAATATCAAGTACCCTACACGCTAGGATTTTTAAATTCCTCACCGGTCCAAATGACTAAAAATGGGTTAGCTATTGGCAGTGGTCGTTTAGGCGAATGGAATTTTGACTCTACTAAAATGGATGCTTGGACGAATTTCTTAACCCATGTTTCCAATCATTTTCAATTCACCTATTTAAGCCCATTCAACGAGCCACAATGGGATTGGGGGCCTGGGAAATCTGGCCAGGCATCACAGGAAGGTACACCCATCAACAATTCAGATCTAGCTGTGGCCACTAGGAAACTGGCTCAGGATTTCCTACGGACGAATACGAAAACGCGGATTGTGATTCCAGAAGCAGGACAACTGAATTATTTATATGATACTAAAAGCAATCGGCCGGGTCAAGATGGACAGATTGACAACTTCTTTAACGCTGAATCAGCTAATTACTTGGGCAATCTTTCGGCCGTAGAGCGGGTTATCAGTGGCCATAGCTACTTTACCACCTCTCCTGCAAGCAAATTAACCTCGACCAGACAAGAATTAAATAAAAAAGCAAAGGCTGCAAATATCGACTTTTGGCAATCTGAATATTGCATTTTAGGTGATAATGCCGGAGAAATAACTGGAAATGGAGTTGACCTAGGCATGAAAACAGCCTTGTATGTAGCGAAAGTCATTCATTCGGATATTCATGACGGCAATGCCTCATCGTGGAGCTGGTGGCTAGCCGTTAGCGCCAACGATTTCAAAGATGGGCTGATTTATACCTTTAATGGTGTAAATAAAGGGGAAAATGATAACAACAAATACGATGCAGATCTGTATGATTCGAAAACGCTTTGGGCACTAGGAAATTATGCTCGATTTGTTAGACCCGGCATGAAGCGAATCGAAGCGAGTATTCAACAGCCCGATTGCTTAATCACTGGATTTGCAGATAATCAATCGACTGTATTTGTGCTCATCAATTCCGGCAATGCATTTGAACTTCCGATTGGAGGCAAACAAGAAATTAAAACCTACACCACTTCCGACACGCAAAATTTAAGCTACCACTCCGTTCGAAATGAACGCATCAAAATTCCAGGATCTTCGATAATGACCATCGTATTTGATTCAAAATACGGGATAGCATTTTAGGATATTTTATGTTTATTTGTTGGTAATTAATTAAACCTATCATCCATGAAAAAAATACTCTTATTTCTCTCGCTGATCGCTTTTAGCAGCTATGCAAAACCCACGGGCACCTATAAAATTGTCGTAGAAGGCTTCGACTGGGGTGCAGGGGTGAACAAAGTCATTTTATCACTAAACGACACCACCTCTAAAGTGAATGCGGCAGAATTTACCGTTTATGCCAGCCGTAAATTAAGCACAGGTCCTATCGCAGACCAAGATAATAAGCGAGAAATTGTAACAGCCTACGTTTCGGATGAAAAAGGTGCGCGTGTTCGTACCGGCAAAAATATTACCCTGGTTTTAGCGGTAGGACCTCAATTGCCTATTAGCTCCCCTTTTCAATACCTAAGAAGTAAAGGAAATGTTTGGGTGGATTATTCCTTAACCATCGTACATCCTAAAACGGGATATGTATGGGATACGTCAACGGGCAAAATTATGCCTTTAATTGATCAATTTGACTTAACTGGCAAATACACCTATAGCGATAAATTGACGATGTCCTACGCGACCTTTACACCTAAAGTAAAGAAGGACAAAGCACCTTTAATCATCTGGCTTCACGGGGGTGGTGAAGGTGGGACGGACCCTACGGTCCCTCTTTTGGGAAATAAAGCCGCAAACTACGCCGCCGAAGGTATCCAATCCATTTTCGAAGGAGCCTATGTCTTATCACCGCAATGCCCAGGCGCCTGGATGCACAATGCACAAGGAGTGGGAACACAAGGAAAAGACAACGACATCTATAATGAAGGTTTAATGGCCTTAATTAAGGACTATGTCAAAGCAAATCCAGAAATCGACCCAAGCCGCATTTATGTGGGCGGTTGCTCGAATGGAGGATATATGGCCTTGAAATTGATCTTCTTACATCCGGATTATTTCGCGGCGGGCTACATTAG
>CAMDSI010000038.1 GCA_945906915.1 Spirosoma fluviale
GGTGCGACGGATTACGTAGTTAAGCCAATCAAATTACGCGCACTTATCAGCCGTATAAATGCCTTATTAACACGCGAGGCAGTGGTTCCAGAATCGAAAAATGACCGAATTTCCATAGGTGATTTAGTCATTGATCGTGTTCAATATGCTGCTACATTTCAAGGTCGTGCGCTGATTTTACCTAAAAAAGAATTTGAATTACTTTCTTTCTTAGCGAAAAACCCGAACAAGGTTTTCAATCGCGATGAATTATTGGAGAAGGTTTGGGGAGCGGATGTATTTGTAGTGGAACGCACAGTGGATGTGCATATCCGTAAACTGCGCGAGAAAATTCCTGAATATTATATCAAAACATTGAAAGGCGTAGGCTATTTATTTTCAATCGAGAAAGCCTAATTGCCCATTTTTAGGTAAATTGCATCCTGAATGATGCGCCTAATTTCCACCTTTATTTTTTGTCTCCTATCTACCTGTCTATTGGCAGATGGTCCGAAGCGTGAGTTAAGAGGAGTTTGGATAGCTACGGTTCAAAACATCGATTGGCCCAGTCCTCATAATTACGATGGGGCCAAACAAAAATCCGAATTTATCGACCTATTGAATTCCCATCAGAAAACGGGAATAAACGCGCTATTTGTCCAAATCAGAACAGCTTCAGACGCGCTTTACGCAAAAAGCGCGGAACCCTGGACTACCTATCTTTCCGGGAAACAAGGTCAGGCACCAAGTCCCTATTACGATCCTTTGGAATTTATGATTGATCAATCCCACGCAAGGGGAATGGAATTTCATGCTTGGTTGAATTTAAATCGAGCCTCGATGTCATCTCGCTCTCTTTTGAGCTCAGAACATGTGGCCAGAAAGCATCCTGAATGGCTTTTGTCTTATAATGGACAATTACTTTTTGATTTTGGTATTCCAGCTGTTCGTCATTATATCGCCGGACTTGTTCGCAATATCATCGTAAATTACGACGTAGATGGGATACATTTTGACGATTATTTTTATCCCTATCCTGATCCGAAATCGAAATTAGCCGATCAAGATACCTATGAAAAATACCGACTTCCCGGCGAGAAAATAGATGACTGGAGGCGCCGAAATACGAGTGCCTTAATTCAAGAGATTTCAGAGACGATTAAAAGTACTAATTCGAAAATCAAGTTTGGAATTAGTCCTTTCGGGATTTGGCGACACAAGAAAAATGATCCGATCAATGGCTCACCCACTTCGCGAGGCTTGCAATCTTATGATGATTTATATGCAGATACCGATCATTGGTTAAAGCAAGGCTGGTTAGATTACATTGCTCCGCAATTGTATTGGGATACGGCACATCGGGTGGCGCCCTTTAAGCCTTTAGCGGACTGGTGGAATGAGCACTCGTATGGAAAACCGGTTTATTTCGGAATGGCGTCGTATCATTTAGCGGATGTATGGACGAATAAAGAGATGAAAAAGCAGGTGGAAATCAGCCGAAGTATGTCTAATGGACAGGGTTTGATCTTTTATAGTTCAACTTCTTTGACAAAAAATACAAAAGCTTTTCGCGATACCTTACGCAGAAATTATTTTGCGCATCAGGCCTTATTACCTACCACACCTTGGCTAGATAGTATAGCCCCTCATGCACCGACGCAAGTATTTTTAGCCCATAAGAAACTGACCTGGGAAGCAGGGGAAGAATCGGATGATAAAGATCCGGTGGCCTATTATGTAGTATATCGCATCCCTAAACAGGATAAAAAATACCTAGAAGATCCTAAGAACATCATTTTCAAAGGAAAGGCAAATGAAGTAATTTTGAAACAAGATGAGCTGATACCGGGTTATGGATTTACTGTAACGGCCTTTGATCGACTGCACAATGAAAGTAGACCGAGTGCCGTTCAGTGGATAAAACCGGCGATCAACGATTAAATGACGCATTATGCATTTAAAAATTAAAGAGATTACAGACGAGACGATCGATACAAAGACGATCCATTTTTGGCAACCGATTCACGATGCGTTGCATTATTTATCAGGTCAATTCCTAACCGTTATTCCGGAGATAGAGGGCAAAAAAGTGCGTAGAAGTTATAGCCTATCATCTTCTTCCAAGACCGATATGTCCCCAGCGATCACCGTAAAACGTATCGAAGGCGGATTAGTATCTAACTTTCTATGCGATACGTTAAAAGAAGGCGATAGCCTGGAGGTATTGGAACCGATGGGGAATTTTTCCGTAGAACCAGATCCCTCTGCTTCTAAAAACTACGTCTTCGTAGGTGCTGGATCAGGTATTACTCCCTTGCTTTCGATGATTAAAACCATTCTCCACGGGGAGCCATTATCGAAGGTTCACCTGATCTATGGTTCGCGCCACGAGGATCAAATTATCTTTAAAAAAGTACTGGATTCGCTGGAAGGCTCCTATTCGTCCCGCCTGAAAGTATTGCACGTCATTTCTCAGCCCGCGGCGAATTGGCCAGGCTTGAAAGGTCGTATTAACCAAGCTTCCATCGTCTATTATTTAAAACAAGAGTTAGCATTAGATATCGCAGCGGCACATTATTACCTTTGCGGACCGCAAGGAATGATGAGCGAAGTTCAATCCTCATTACACATGTTTGATGTGCCTGAGGGCCAAATTCACCAGGAATCTTTTGGGGTGGTGGCAAGTGATGCGATAGAGCAAGCCGAAGAGGATGGCTCGTTACAAACGCAGGAAGTAACCCTGATCTACGAAGGAAAAGAACATAAAATAACGGTTCAGCCCAGCGAAACCATCTTAGAGGCGGCTTTAGAAGCCGATATCGACATCCCTTATTCCTGCCAAGCGGGCATGTGCACAGCTTGCATGGGTCTTTGCAAAAGTGGTAAAGTGGGAATGGATGAAGAAGACGGTTTAACCCCTGGCGAAATCGACAAGGGCTATATTTTAACCTGTGTGGCTCATCCATTGAGCGCGGGAGTGGTGATTGACTTAGATTAATATGAAAAAGAGAACATTTTTGCCGGCAGATTTTCAATTAAGTACCTGGGAATCGGTATTGCCCTATTTTGAGAAATTAAGCGCGACGCAGATTTCAAGCATTACTGATCTGAAGGCGTTCTGCACGAACCGCTCAGAATTAGAGTCCTATCTGTCGGAAAACTTCGCGTGGCGCTATATCAAGATGTCTTGCGATAACCAAAACGAGACTTTGCAAACAAACTACGCACAATTCGTCAATGAAATCATGCCAAACGCCTCTGTTTTCGATGATGCTTGGAATAAAAAAGTGATCGAAAGTCCTTTCGTCAGCGAGCTGACTGAAACCGGTTTTCCGGTGATGTTGCGAGGGATGAAAAAAGCGATTGAGATCTTCCGCGAGGAGAATATCCCTTTATTTACGGAGTTACAGAATTTAGAAACCAATTACGGCGCCTTGACGGGTGCTTTAATGGTAACCATAAAAGGCGAAGAGAAAACCATGCAACAAGCAGGCGCTCTCCTAGAGTCTACGGATCGTGCCGAGCGCGAAGACGTGTACCAGACGATGGTTCAAAAGAGATTAACGATCAAAAACGAGTTGAATGATTTGTATACATCGTTGATCGAGAAGCGTCATCAAGTGGCTTTGAATGCCGGATTCGAAAACTACCGCGATTATGCTTTCGCGAGCTTAGGTCGATTTGATTACGGTCCGGCGGAATGTTTTGAGTTTCATGAGGCGGTGGCTGAGACGGTCGTTCCTTTGCTAAATGATGCGGCTTCGAAACGCAAAAAGGAAATGAAGTTAGATGCGTTAAAACCATTTGATAAGTCGGTAGATCCTTTAGGTCGTGGACCTTTGAAACCATTTGAGACTGGGGAAGAATTGTTAGAAAAAACGATCGGGGTTTTTGACGAAATGGATCCGTTCTTAGGCAATTGCCTGAAGGAAATGGTGACGCTGGATCGTTTTGATTTAGATTCTCGTAAGGGAAAGAATCCGGGTGGATATAATTATCCCTTGGAGGAAACGGGTTATCCATTCATTTTCATGAATGCGGCAGGAACGGTGCGCGACGTGGTGACTTTATTACATGAAGGAGGACATGCGGTGCACAGTATTTTGACCAAAGACTTAGCACTTAATTCCTTCCGTAATTTTCCATCCGAAGTGGCAGAACTTGCCTCTATGAGTATGGAATTGATGACGATGGACCTTTGGGATAAGTATTTTACAAATCCGGACGAAGCGAAGCGCGCGAAAATCAAGCATCTCGAAGATATTTTAGAAACCTTGCCCTGGGTAGCTACCATTGATGCTTTCCAACACTGGGTATACGAAAATCCTACTCACACGGTGGCGCAACGCGAAGAAAAGTGGAACGAGATTGTTGCGAAATTCTCGGATTCGGTGACGGATTGGAACGGATTAGCGGAGGTGAAATCTAATATTTGGCAGAAACAATTGCACCTTTTTGAAGTGCCATTCTACTATATTGAATATGCGATTGCGCAGTTAGGTGCGCTAGCGGTTTGGCGTAATTATTGCCATAACCCGAAGAAAGCACTCGAGCAATACCTTGCCGCGCTTTCTCTTGGATATACGCAGCCGATGAAAACCATTTATGCCACAGCCGGAATCGAATTCAATTTCAGCAAATCTTATATTCAAGAATTAATGAACTTTTTAGCGGATCAAATTAAAAAAATCGAGGAAAATTAGGGGGACGAAGTCCTATTCCTTATTTTTGCGTAGAATTATTACACAGCCATATGAAATTATCTAATTTACTTTCTTTAGTAGCAGTTTTAGCGGTAGCCACCTCATGTGATTACCAAAAAAACAATACCATCAAACAAAAAGACCTACACAAAGGCGATGAGTACGTGTATGGCGTTCACCCAGATAGTGCGGCAGTACAATCGAAGTTAACTTACGATGCTAAGCCAGAGCTAGAAGTGAAAGCAAATGCCATCCGTGAGAAATTATTCAAAGGAAAAGCGATTAATCAAGGAAACTAATTCCTGTTAACATAGATTGTAAGAAGCCGGTTTATCCGGCTTTTTTTATGTCCGGGAAGGTGGTCGCGCGTGGACTAATGCAAAATCATCTCCCGCAAAAACGTCAATTGATAAATTCCAGCCACATAAATAAGCGACCAGATCAGCGATGAAATTCCCATCAAGAATAGAATTCTTGGCGTCGGCACTTTAAATGACAAGGACAATAAACTGCCTCCAATCGGCGTGAAAATCAAGGGGGTTAACGCGGCAATTCCTTTCATTCCAAATCGTTGCCAGATATCAACGGCATATCGAATGCGTTTAGAAAAAATCTTCGGTTTTGTTGTGCGGTATTTAGCGATCAAGCCCAGGATGGCTTTTCCCAAGGTAACAATAATCGTTACCGTAGCCATCGCTCCCAGCCACGTAAATAGCACAGTCTCGTACCAGGTCAAGCCTAGGCTAAATCCCGTAATGGGACCAGCTATAAACTTCAATCCCGTGGCGATCATTACACCAGAATAGGCTGCCCAAGACATTATTTCGCAGTTTGATAGATGGATTTACCTTCGTCTAAGAAGCTAACAAAGTGAGAAACATTCGCATCGAATGCGACAGGTTGTACCATCGGTTTATCGTCTTTACGTGGATCTAATAAAACGTAATGCGGTTGCGCGTTTGAGTTGAAGCGGGAGATTTGGAAGTCGAGGTTTTGGTCCCCTAAGGTCTTTTTCTCCTGCCCATCTACTTTCGAGGTATACCATTTCGAAGCAGGTAATTCCGTCTTGTCATCGCAATACAAGGCCGCTACCACATAATCGTTTTTTAGTCGCTGTAACACGGAAGGATCCGACCAAACGTATTCCTCCATCTTACGGCAATTCACACATCCGTGGCCCGTGAAGTCGATAAACAAAGGTTTGTTTGCCTTCAACGCAGCCGCTTTCGCCTGCTCGAAATCGAAATAACCAGTTAATCCCAAAGGCAATTCTAAGAAATCACCATACAAGGCGTCGTTTTTTTGTGCGGGAACTTCAGCTGTTTGAGATCCTTTGAAATCCTGTGAATTCATCGGTGGCAACCAGCCCGAAAGCCCTTTCAACGGCGCTCCGAACATCCCTGGAACCAGGTAAATAACAAAGGCTAACACAGCCGTCGCAAACAAAGTGCGCGGAACCGATAAATTCTTCGATGGCCCATCATGTGGCAAGGAAATTTTTCCAAATAAATACAAGGTCAAAGCGGTAAAGATCGCAATCCAAATCGCTAAAAATATCTCTCTATCCAATAGATGCCAATGGTATACCTGATCTGCTACACTTAAGAATTTGAAGGCTAATGCGATTTCTAGGAAACCAAGCACCACTTTCACCTCGTTCATCCAATTGCCCGACTTAGGCAATTTCTGCATGAAGCCGGGGAAGATGGCGAATAGCGTAAATGGAATGGCGAAAGCTAAAGAGAAGCCGAGCATTCCAATAATTGGCTTCAGAAAAGCTCCTTGCGACGCCGCAATAAGAATCGATCCAGCAAGCGGTCCAGTGCAAGAAAAGGAGACTAATACTAAAGTGAAGGCCATAAAGAAGACACCGATGAATCCTCCTTTGTCCGATTTCGCATCGACAGTATTCACTAAGTTCGAAGGTAATACAATTTCAAAAGCTCCTAAAAAGGAAATACCGAAAAGAATAAAAATCGTGAAGAATAGCATGTTCGGGATCCAATGCGTGCTAAGGAAATTTGCAAAACTTGCTCCCGCGAAGAAGGCTAATAGCGTACCAAAAAACACATAAATCAAAACGATAAATCCCCCGTACAAGAAGGCTAAACTTTTCCCTCCCTTTTGTTTCGTAAAGAAACTCACGGTCATCGGAATTAGCGGATAGACACAAGGGGTCAATAAAGCCAGAAAACCGGCGCCTAAAGCGATCCAGAAGAACATAAATAAAGATTCGTCTTCTGGGGTTTCGGCGACTGGGGCAGGAGTCACTGGTGTTTGCGCGGGAACTTCGATGACAGGGGCCACTGGCGTTTCGGCTTTGGCCGTATCTATCACCGCAGACGCATCTGCCTTCCCTGTTAAACTAAATATGCCTCTGATCGGGACACAAAGTCCAGATACGTTCGAGCAAGACTGAGAATCGTAAGAACCCTCGATTTTATAATCCGCAGCCGTAATTTTTATCTTTTGACGAAATTCTCCTTGACCCGTAAAATAGGTATAAGTGCCGTTCCAAATCTCCGTATCCAATTTAGAGTGGGGATTGATGGCTTTTAATCCACCGATGGTTTGAAAACCTGAACCGGGTTTAAATGTAACGGTAGTGACGGTAGGCCCTAAGTCTTTGTCAAAATCCGATGAATACAAATACCAGTCCTTTTCAATGGCTACTTTAAAAATGACGTCTGCCTGCTCCCCTACTTTAGGATTAGCTGGCTTGATCGACCAAGACCATTTAGCGGGAGTGATCTTTTCAGCCAAGGCCGGAATGGCCATAAACGCAAGCAAAAGAAAGGCAATATATTTTAATTTCATGTATGTCTCGAAATGCAAAATCAAAATTAAGAAAAAACAGGGGAAACATCGTGATATTTGTCTTATTATCCCGTGTTTTCATTTTTCAATTCGGAGAAAAAAACGTATTTTTGACCTTTCAAATTGTAATCCCGAACCCATTCGATTTTTATGGCATCTACTTTCCCTACACAACGAGATAAAGAGATTTTTGACCTGATTGACCAGGAGGCGCACCGCCAAGAATTTGGCATTGAATTAATCGCCTCGGAAAACTTCACATCCCCTCAGGTGATGGAAGCTCAGGGAAGTGTTTTAACCAATAAATACGCTGAAGGCCTTCCAGGAAAGCGTTATTACGGTGGTTGTGAGGTAGTGGATGTGGTAGAAACCTTAGCCATTGAGCGCGCGAAAGAATTATTCGGAGCGGTATGGGCGAACGTTCAACCTCACTCTGGGGCGCAAGCGAATGCAGCTGTATTCTTGTCGTTTTTAAATCCTGGTGATAAAATCCTAGGGTTTGATTTGTCACATGGCGGCCACTTATCACACGGTTCCCCCGTGAACTTCTCGGGTAAATATTTCCAAGCTTTCTTTTACGGTGTAGAAAAAGAGACGGGATTAATCGATTGGGATAAAGTAGAAGCGACAGCTCTAAAAGAAAAACCAAGATTACTTATTTGTGGCGCGTCCGCTTATTCTCGTGATTGGGATTATGCGCGTCTTCGCTCGATCGCAGACAAAATAGGAGCGATCTTATTAGCTGATATTTCTCACCCATCTGCTTTAATCGCGAAGGGTTTATTGAACAATCCAGTTCAACATTGCCATATTATCACGACTACGACACACAAAACGCTTCGTGGGCCTCGTGGTGGTTTGATTTTGATGGGGAATGATTTTGAGAATCCTTTTGGTTATAAAACTTTAAAAGGGGAGTTGAAAATGATGTCTGCTTGTCTTGATGGTGCGGTGTTCCCAGGAACGCAGGGTGGTCCATTAGAGCACGTGATTGCGGCGAAAGCGATTGCTTTTGGCGAGGCATTAACACCTACGTTTGAAACTTATGCGAAGCAAGTGCAGTCGAATGCGCAGGCGATGGCTAAAGCATTTTTAACAAAGGGCTACGACATTATCTCTGGAGGTACTGATAACCATTTAATGTTAATCGACTTACGTCCGAAAGGCTTGAGCGGTAAATTAGCGGAGAATACCTTGATTCAAGCAGATATTACAATCAATAAAAATATGGTTCCCTTCGATGATAAGTCCCCATTCGTTACCTCCGGTATGCGTGTGGGAACAGCAGCGATGACGACAAGAGGATTGAAAGAAGGCGATATGTCTCAAATTGTGGATATGGTCGATAAGGCTTTAATGAACCACGATAATGAGGCGGTATTGAAATCAATCAAAGGAGACGTGAATGAGTGGGTGAAGCAATTCCCTTTGTATTTATAAAATAACGTATGGCAACTGATCAAGATTTTGACAATTTCGACGATGATGACGCATCGGATGGAACAGAAATGTCCTTCCTAGGTCACCTAGAAGAATTAAGATGGCATATTCTACGATCTGTTGCCTCCTTTTTTATCTTTGCTGTAGCTGCCTGGTTTTTCCGTGAATTCATTTTTAGTTCGATCATTTTAGGACCGACGAAGACGGATTTTTATACGAACCAAATTCTGTGCAAAGCCGCTGAACTCTTCAATATGCCGAGTTTGTGCATGCAAAGAGCCGATTTTATTCTTCAAAGTAGAGAAGTTTCGGGTCAGTTTATGATGGCGCTCACGCAGTCCATCATTGTCGGTCTTTTATTTGCCTTCCCTTATATGTTCCACGAACTGTGGCGCTTCATTAAACCTGGCTTAAAGAGCAAGGAATTGCAGGCGGCTAGAGGTGCCGTTTTTTGGGTTTCGCTTTTGTTCTTTAGTGGAGTTGCCTTCGGTTATTATGTGGTATCCCCCATGGCCATTAACTTTTTAGCGAACTTTAAATTAGATCCGACCATACAAAATCAGTTTGACATCAACGATTATATTTCTTTGTTAGCGATGTTAACCTTGGCTTGTGGAATTACCTTCCAATTACCCATGGTGGCCTTTGTGCTATCTCAAGTAGGCATTTTAACCCCGTCCTTTATGCGGGAGTATCGCAGACATGCCCTTATTGTCATTTTTATCGTGGCGGCGATCATCACCCCTTCTCCGGATGTGATTTCACAACTCTTAGTGGCGTTTCCACTGTTAGGTTTGTATGAAGTCAGCATCGGCGTTTCAGGCCGCGTCTTGAAGCGTAAAATGAAACAAGAAGAGATGGAATCGAATTCTTAATCGAATTCTCAACAACAAACGAATGAATTATTTATCGGCGGAGAATATTTCTCGCAACCTAGGTGAAAGATGGGTGTTTAAGAATTTATTTTTTGGCCTCCAAAAAGGCGAAAAAGTAGCCCTTATCGGAAAAAATGGTACGGGAAAAACCACTTTAATGGAATCCCTGATGGGGATGCAAACTCCAGACGAGGGAAAGATTTCCATCCGAAAAGGAATCCGCGTAGGTTACCTTCCTCAAAACCCTATTTTCGCCGAAAACGAAGAAGTACTTAATTACCTTTTCTCCGACGATTTACCGAGTGCCGTAGCCATTAAATCATACGAAAAAGCCATGATGTCTGGAGATCCGAAGGAACTTGAAGACTCATTTGCGTTAATGGAGACGCACAATGCTTGGGATTATGAGGCGCGTGCGAAACAGATCATCAGTCGTTTAGGTATTCCGGATGGCGACCAAAAAGTTTCCACCCTGTCAGGTGGCCAAAAGAAACGTCTCTCGCTCGCTAAACTTTTAATCGAGAGTCCAGATATTATGATTCTGGATGAGCCGACTAACCATTTGGACATCGAAACCATCGAATGGCTGGAAGGAATCATGTCCGGGCCTAACGTAACCGTTTTAGTCGTATCCCACGACCGCTATTTCCTAGATAAGGTCTGCACTAAAATGATGGAATTAGCCGATGGCTCCATCTATACCTATGAGGGAAATTACGGCTACTTCTTAGAGAAAAAAGCGGAACGCGAAGCATCGGATGCCAGTAGTGTTTCTAAGGCAAAAAACCTATACCGGAAAGAACTCGAATGGATGCGCAAGCAGCCGAAAGCGCGTGGAACAAAATCTCAATCCCGTATCGATGCCTTCTACGAAACAGAAGAAAAAGCAAACAAGAAACTAGACGACAGCAAACTGGAATTAAATATCCAAATGTCCCGCCTAGGCAATAAAATCATCGAAATCAACCACCTGAAAAAGGCCTGGGGAGACAAGAAGATCATCAACGATTTCACCTACACCTTTAAGAAGAAAGACCGCATCGGTATCGTCGGAAAGAACGGCGCCGGAAAAACGACTTTCTTGCAACTATTAACCGGACTAGAACAACCAGATTCTGGAACAATTGATCCAGGTGAAACCTTAGTGGTGGGTTATTATACCCAAATCGCCTTCGATTTCCGCCCGGAACAACGCGTCATCGACACCATCACCGAGATCGCCGAAGTCATTCCTTACGGCAAGAACGAATCGCTGAGTCCAAGCCAGTTTTTAAGCAAATTCCTCTTCCCTACTTCCCAGCAATATACTCCGGTAGAAAAGCTGTCAGGCGGCGAAAAGAAGCGCTTACAATTAATGCGCGTACTAGTAAAGAATCCTAACTTCTTAATTCTAGATGAGCCTACGAACGATTTAGATTTAGACACTTTACAACTTTTAGAAGATTTCTTGAGCGAGTTCCAAGGATGTCTATTATTAGTTTCCCATGATCGTTATTTCATGGATAATTTAGTGGATCAATTAATTCTTGTTGAAGGAGATGGCGAGGTCAACTTCTTTAACGGAAACTATACCGATTACCGAATCGCTTTAGAAAATAAGGACAATGAGCCGGCTGCTAAGCAAAGTCCGGTAAAGGCTCCTACAACATCCGCTCCTGTAGCGCCTAAAGGACCTAAACTTAGTTTCAAGGAACAAAAAGAATTCGAGGAACTTGAAAAAGAAATGGCGGCTTTAGAAATCGAAAAAGATTCCTTCGTCGAAAAACTCAATCAAGGCTCAGAAGACTTTCAATTGTTAACTGACTGGGCGAAAGCCATTGAGGACATCAAGAATAAGCTGGAAGAGAAAGAGCTAAGATGGCTTGAGTTATCTGAAAGAGCATAAAAAAAGCCCCGATCGCTCGGGGCTTTTTTCGTTTAATACCTCCTACTTAATTCTGGAAGTTCAAATTCATTAACGCATAAAGCGCTCCTTCTTTTACCTTGTCATTCACGAATACTAAATAGACATCATGAACGCCAGACGCATTGATAGGGAATGAATACGCTTTCGTTGCATTCACTTCCACCGAACCTAGTAGTGGCCCTGTTACGCTACCTGTTCTAAGCTCCAGCATACCACCTACCGTTTGGCCAGCCATGAAACTTGCCATTACAGAAAGATTCTTAATACCTGTTAAATCAATCGCATCATAACGCGCATATCCTCCAGTACCTGTAGCTACTAAAATTTCGCCTACACCGTCGATTTTGAACTTCATCGTTTTAGCCGTTGCATCTGCAGCTACTGCTGGAATCTTCGCATCGCGTAAAGTCACGACTTTAGAACCGGTTACTGGCGCAATTTTGCCAGCTCCTTTATCTGTGTACATAGCACGGAAGATGAACGTCCCTGGCTTTCCTTTGTCTTGAGTTACATATTGTCCAGCCACTGGCTTCGAAGCTTTCTTCTTATCGGCTAAACCTAAGATGTATTTGACCATCTCACGCGCATCTGCTACGGAAACTTGTGGGTGAGCTGCCATCGCATTCTCTCCCCAAACTCCGCCACCACCATTAATGATCTTTTTCGATAATTCATCGATGTTTTGTGAGCTAGCCCGGTATTTCTTGCTTACATCCGTATAAGAAGGTCCTACTGACTTCTTATCGATTGCGTGACATGTCTTACAATCGGATAAATCGATCAAGCGCTTACCTGCAGAGAAGGACGTGTTAGCTTGGTGACCTTGTGCGATCAACGTCTTGTCAAATCCTTCTAAGTAATCGATTTGCATAATGACATCGTCTTCTGCAATTTTCTTATTCGCTAGACTACCATCTTCTTTATCCTGAACTGAAACTTTATACGTAACTGGCTTATCATTCCAATAGAATGATTTGTTTCCTTCGATGGTAACATCCACAGACGGCACCTCATTCCCAGCGGTGATTTTGATCATTTCTGTATTCGAATTTCCTGCCGCATCTTTCACCGTTAATTTCACGTTATAAATACCTGCTTTCGTAAATACGTGAGCTGGATTAGCTGCCGTACTGGTTCCGCCATCGCCAAAATTCCAAGCATACTTGATCGCATCCCCATCAAAGTCAACTGTTCCCACAGAAGAGAATTTCGCTTTCAATGGTAAAGCACCTACTGCTTTATCCACGGCTACCTTCACCTTAGGTGTACGGTTGCCCGCATTGTATTCGATCTTATATAGCGCTGCCTCTTCACTCGCGGCAAACCAGTTAGGTCCATATTCTAAACCATACATGGTTCCCTTATTGTCAAACTCTAAATCCATCGGATGTGAGAAGGTAGTATTAGGAAGGAAACGCTCCATTTGTACGAAGTCCCCTTTAGCATTCATCGAAACCGTATAAATCATATCACGAGACCAATCATACGCAAAGAATTTGCCATCATAATAAGCTGGGAATTTTGATTTAGACGTTGCTGGAAAATCGTCTCTATAATAGATCGGACCTGCCATCGCGTTACGAGATCCTTTGGAGATAACGGAACCAAACTCAGGTGAATCTACATAGGGATAGTAGATGAAAGCCTTTTGAGGCGTAGGCAAATGAGCAAATCCCGTATTGTGCGGAGATAAATTAAGAGGAGCTTTCACGTCAAATTTCGCCCATGTACTATCCTTTGCAAAATCACGCTGGTTGTATGGGCGATTATCTGCGACAAACAAAGGCCAGCCAAAATATCCTGCCTGACGCGCCTGATTCACCTCGTCATGTCCACGAGAACCATATTTCTTAGAGTCTTCTCCTGCATCTGGACCTACTTCACCCCAATATAAGAAACCTGTACGCTTATCCACTGAAATACGGTAAGGGTTACGATTACCCATGACATAAATTTCGGGTTTTGCATGGTAGATTCCTGCCGGGTATAAATTGCCTTCTGGAATGGTATAACCACCTTCTGGCGTAGGTTTGATACGTAAAATCTTCCCTCTTAAATCATTCGTATTCGATGAAGTTGCACGAGCATCCCAACCAGCACGACCCGGACGATTATCCATCGGTCCATAGCCATTCGAGTCAAAAGGATTCGTATCATCACCTGTTGATAAGAATAAATTACCTGATTTATCCCAAGCGATCGAACCACCTGTATGGCAACATCCGTCACGCTTTACCGGAACTTTTAAAAGCAATTTCTCCGAACTCATAATCAAGGTGTCATTCACATCATCATACGTGAAACGAGATAAGTG
>CAMDSI010000039.1 GCA_945906915.1 Spirosoma fluviale
TTTTGGACTAAATAAGTCACTAAAGGACTCTTTCCCGTTCCGCCTACCGCTAGGTTACCCACCACAATAATTCGAGGCTTTTCAAATGAGCTAGCAGACAAAATTCCCCAGTCATAGAGTTTATTCCGGACATAGGTAATTAGGCCAAAAAGCAAGGACGGAAGAAAGGTAATTAAGTGCTTCATATAATAACCTTAAAGCTAAAAATAATACGGGAGGGCACAAAATCGAATAGAAAATAATAAATTGCATCATGTCTAAAATCAGTCTACGATTTCTTCCCCACGAACTCCTATTTCACTTCGAAGCGGGTACCTCCCGCGGGGTATTAACGAAGAAGAAATCCTATTTCGTAGAGATTTCGGATGGCGTTCGTCAAGGCATAGGTGAAGCCGGCCCCTTATTTGGACTAAGTCCAGAGTTTTCGGAAGATTGCTCAGCCACTTTTGAGAAGGCTTTAGCCCCTTTTCAAGGTTTAGCTTTGCCGACAGACATTCAAGAGTGGATCTCTGAAATTCCGTTCGAACAACCGTCCTTTCGATTTGCCTTAGAAACCGCCTTCCTTGATTTTTCTGCTCCCTTTCAAAACGACTTTTCCTCGGGTTTACAAAAAATTCCCATCAACGGACTCATCTGGATGGGATCCGCCGAATTTATGCGCGCGCAAATCGAGCAAAAATTACAACAAGGTTATTCTTGTTTGAAATTAAAGATAGGTGCCATTGATTTTGATACTGAACTATCCCTTTTAAAAAGCATTCGATCCCGGTTTTCCGCAGATGAATTGACTTTGCGCGTCGATGCAAACGGTGCTTTTTCCGCAGCTGAGGCTCCTTTCAAACTGGAAAAATTAGCCGCTTTCGATCTTCATTCAATCGAACAGCCCATTAAAGCTGGACAGCCTGACGAAATGAGAAAACTTATAGCTCAGCAAATTCTTCCCATCGCTTTAGACGAGGAACTCATCGGAATGCAGGATAAATCGATTGCCTCGTTCATCGACCCCGATTATATCATCCTTAAACCTAGCTTTTTAGGAGGTATTCAAGCGACTCGAGATTGGATCGATTGGGCTTCAGAAAAGGGCAAAGAATGGTGGATTACGTCCGCTTTGGAATCCAACATAGGCTTGCAAGCCATCGCCCAATTAACCGGGGATTATGACGTCAAAATTCCACAGGGCTTAGGAACTGGACAATTGTATACGAATAATTTTGCCTCTGGTCTTTCCATCGAAAAAGGAAATATCAGTTTTGACCCAACATTTCCAAGGGAATCTCCGTTTCAGCCCCTATCTTTGTAAAAAATAAACACTACTTATGAATACGATTGACGAGTCAATGATTGCCATCTTAGAGAAGCGCTTAGAATTGAGTAAGTTAAACTACTCTGATGAATCCTACGATGACGTAGAAGAGATGCTGCATGATTTAGAAGATGATTTCAATGAGAAATACGGCGATCAATTAGAGGACATCTTAGAGAAGGTGCATTTAAAACATTGTCCAGAATCAGACGTATTATTACCTACGGCCTATTTAGCGAAGAAATTCGTGGAGACGGCTGATGGAGAAATAGAAATAGGAAAGAAAGAAGGCGTTCAAGTAGAATGGGTAGAAGATCCCGATGCAAACGCCCGCTTAGTTTTACTTCCGGCTCCTACTCGTGTACTCTTAATGAGTCCGAAGGGAATCGAAATTGTTTGGGAAACAAAATAAACGTAAAAAGGGGCTCGCAGCCCCTTTTTTTATATCCAGTCTATTCCTTTTTTCAGTAGATCAAAGGTCGCCTGACCTTCCGGAAATACCTTCGGATCATACATATATTCCCAAGCGGCCATAGGTGGCAAACTCATCAAAATCGACTCTGTCCGTCCGTTCGTCTCCAAACCAAATTTAGTTCCTCGGTCGTGCACTAAATTAAATTCCACATAGCGGCCTCTGCGAATGTATTGAAACTCTTTCTCCGCTTGCGTGTAGTTGCGCGAAGCATTTAAGCGCATCAAATGACTATAAATAGGCTCAAATGACTCTCCGATGGCTTTCACAAACTCAAAAACCGTTTCTTTATCGCCTTTGATGTAATCAAAAAAGATTCCTCCGATACCGCGTGTTTCCTCGCGGTGCGGGCTATAGAAATAATCATCTGCCCAAGTCTTGTATTTCGGATAAAAAGCCAAATCAAAGCGATCACAAACCGCTTTCAATTGCTCATGGAACCATTTTGCTTGCTCTGGGATGATAATATGCGGAGTTAGATCGATACCTCCACCAAACCAAAACTCCCCATTACTTAATTCAAAATAGCGCACATTCATGTGAATGATAGGAACCCAAGGATTTTCTGGGTGCATCACAATGGAAACCCCAGTGGCAAAGAATTCCACTTCCTCTGTTACATGAAGGCTGGTCACCATCTTCGGATGCAAAGGACCTTCGACAGCCGAAAAATTAACTCCGGCCTTTTCTAAAATGGCACCTTTAGCTAAAACCCGAGTTCGGCCGCCACCACCTTCGGCTCGCGTCCACTTATCTTCTTTAAAGGATACCCCGCCATCTGTCGCCGCAATTCCAGCGCAAATGCTATCTTGTAATCCTTGAAAATAGGCGGCAATATCGTGTTTATTCATTTTACTGAGGAGAACCCGTCGAATCCGACGCTGTTGCATTGTCTTCTAATAAGGCATTCATGGAGTCTAATTCGGCATCTGATACTTGAAGCGAATCTGGCAAAGCGTAAGATCCATTAGAACAATCAAATTCCTTTTTCACGACGCGTCTATCTAATTTTTCAAATGGCTCAGGACGGTACTGAGCTAGCATCGGATCCTTGACCACTTTAATCATAAAGCGTTTGAATATCGGAAGGGCCGTTTTAGATCCTTCGCCTAATGCCCCCGTTCTAAAGTGAATAGAGCGATCATCTCCACCTACCCAAACCCCTGAAATCAAATTATGTGACATCCCTATAAACCAACCATCAGAGTGATTCGAAGTGGTACCCGTTTTACCCGCAAAAACACGCGCATAACGATTGTCTTTAGGCAATAAAATATCGCCTTCTCCATACAATAGAGAACTGCCGGTTCCTCCTTCGTGGATAACCCCTTCGAGCATATAACGTACTAATTGAGCTGATTCCTTTCGAATCACTTGTTCCATGGTAGGATCAAACCGTTGCAATACCTTTCCATTTTGATCTTGAATTTCTTGCACGAGCATGGGTTCGACGTGCATTCCTTCATTGACAAAAGCAGAATAGGCGCCTATCATTTCGAACAGCGTGACATCAAAAGAACCTAATCCAATAGAAGCAACAGCTTTTAATGGACTTTTAATACCCATTTTCTTCGCATAATACATCACCGTATCTGCTCCTACCTCATTGGTTAGGCGAGCAGTCACTGAATTAATACTTTGGGCGAGCGCCCGTTTAATCGGCATTTCCCTGCCCGTAAAACTACCATTTGCATTGCCTGGCCGCCACATTTCCTTTTCCCCTTTGGCATTCTCCACCTCAATCTCAAAAGGCTCATCTTTCATCATATAACACGGAGAAAGATTCTTCGGACCATCGATAGCTGAGGTATAAACAAAGGGTTTAAAAGTAGATCCTGGCTGGCGACGACCCTGTTTTACGTGGTCATATTTGAAATAGTTGAAATCTAAACCTCCTACCCAGGCTTTGATATGACCAGTGAACGGATCCATCGTCATCATACCCGCCTGTAAGAATTTTTTATAATACTGAATGGAATCATACGAACTCATCGTACGCTTTTCTTCGCCTAACGCATTTCTCGAATACACCCACATATCCCGCTTGACATCCTTCATATAATGCTTTACTGAATCTGGGCTAGTAGGAAAGCGAGAGGCTAAATACTTATAATATTCCGTTCTTTTAGCCACCGTATCAATAAAACCGACTATTTCTTGACCATTTTCACCTACCCAGGGGTTTTGGTTTCCCCAGTGATTATCAAATGCTTTTTGAGTAGAACGCATTCCCTCCTCTACCGATTCCTCTGCATAAATCTGCATTTTCGAATCAATGGTCGTTACGATTTTCAATCCATCACGATACAGATCCAGCTCAATTTCATTCTTCTCCGCCCATTCATTCAGGTATTTCGCCACCGCCACTTTGAAATAATTACCCGTTCCATCATAAGGGGATTCCTCATTTTCATGTAACTCAATCGGTAAAACGGCCAGAGAATCATAATCTACTTTTCGGAGGTATCCCGCTTTCACCATTTGGGCTAAAACAACGTTTCTACGTTTCCAGGCTTTATTTTCTGCCAAAGGTTTCCCCATATACCGTTTCGGATTATAGGTCGTCGTCGCCTTTTGCAATCCCACTAAAATCGCTGCTTCTTGAATATTCAAGCTATCCGGAGAAGTATTAAAATAGGCTTTAGAAGCTACTTTAATACCATAGGCATTATTACCATAATCGACCGTATTTAAATACCAAAGAATGATCTCGTCCTTGGTGTAAAAACGCTCTAATTTGATAGCTGTGACCCATTCTTTGGACTTATAAATCAATTTGTTTAATCCAGGGATATAACCCAAAAGACCCGTCTTCACGAATCCCTTCTTCGTCCTTGTTTTGAATAAATTCTTTGCTAATTGCTGCGTAATCGTACTTCCTCCTCCTCTATCACCCCCTTTTGCGATTCCCACTATGACCCCGGCCCAAGCTTGAAAATCAATACCCGTATGCTCGTAAAAACGCGCATCCTCTGTAGCTACCAAAGCCTTGACGAGGTAAGGAGAAATCTGATTAAAATCACGTATAGGCGTTCTGTTTTCTGCGAAAAACTTACCTAATAAAACGCCATCGGCTGAATAAATCTCTGATGCCTGAGAAAGTTTTGGGTTCTGTAAGTCGTCTACACTCGGCATTTCTCCGGTTAAAAAGAAGAAATTAGTCTCGATAACCAATAAATATACTAATACAAAAAGAGCGCTTTTCGCGAAAATGCGATACCCACGAACAATGGGTTTATAATAGGGTGCTGTCTTATCTACTTTGGAATCATAATAAGCTTGAACTTTGCGTCCCTGTGTTTGCGCAAATACTTGACCTAAAACTAGATAGCCAATACATATACTGTATAAACGCTCGCCTACTAACTTCTTAAAACCGGCTAACAATAACAAGCCAACAGCGTAAGCTTTCGTTAATACGAATGCCTTCACCTGAGCGTATTTATCTTTTATTTTAGCTAGCATATTAGTCAATTTCTAATTTTTCCAAGATACTCATTAAATCAGAAAAATCTCTAAAACCTGGACGGTCTTCTTTTCCGGCTGTTAAACCAATTCCCTGAATGGAGGTTTGATCCACCCATTCCTCTAAATCAACTAAGGGCACGTCTAAACCTAAAATAATCGGATATTGCGCCGCCCAAATCTCGATCGACGATTCCATTCCCTGCAAAGACTCCGGTCCATTCCCCACTAATAAAAAATGACTCACATAAGGTGCTGCAGAAGCAAATAAAGCCGGTAAATTATCAGTATCGATGTTTACGCGAAGGATTTTCGGTAAATCAATGTCCTGAATCAACACTAAATTGACTTTGGAATCTATTTCAATGGCGTCAGGCTGATGCGAGGCAACTAAACTTTTAATTTCAGCTGGCTTTAAACCAGCACATTCGCCCACAATTTGAACCCCAGCTAACCAGTTCCTAATTTCCACTAACTTTTCTACTGGCATTGCCAAAGAAAATCCTAACCACTCCACTCCCATTCCCGCACAATAACGCGCATCGGAGAGATTTTCAATGGAACTAACTTTAACTTTGGTTTTTAACATAGACGGCTTTTGTATAGTAGAGCAAAAATACGCTTTGTACACGTATTTACAAAGATAAGCTGTAACTTGCGGCATAATTTCGTCAGGCATTGAACCTGAGCAGCAAATATGGAAAAAAAAGGACGCGTCTTAGTCGCTATGAGCGGCGGAATCGACAGCTCGGTCGCAGCTGTTTTATTACACGAACAAGGATACGAAGTAATCGGCATGACCATGAAGACATGGGATTACGCGAGTGCGGGTGGAGATAAAAAGGAAACAGGCTGTTGTTCTTTGGACTCCATAAACGATGCCCGTCATATTGCGGTTTCCCTTGGTTTCCCCCATTATATTTTAGATATCAGAGAAGAATTCGGTGATTCGGTCATCGATTATTTCACGAATGAATACGTAGAAGGTCGCACGCCTAATCCTTGTGTCATGTGCAATACGCACATTAAATGGGATGCTTTATTGCGTCGTGCGGATCAATTAGGTTGTGAATTCATTGCGACAGGCCATTATGCCCAGATCAGACAAGAGAATGGTCGTCATATTATTTCTAAAGGCGTAGATGCTTTAAAGGATCAGAGTTATGTGCTTTGGGGCGTTTCTCAGGAAAGCCTTGCCCGAACTATTTTACCCCTAGGTCATCTAACGAAAGCGCGCATTCGAGAAATGGCTACAGAGCGTGGTTTCGTCGATTTAGTCAATAAATCCGAGAGCTACGAGATCTGTTTCGTTCCAGATAATGATTACCGTGGATTCTTAAAAAGACGGATTCCTGAGCTGGAAGAGCAGGTGAAAGGCGGTAATTTCATCGATTTAGAAGGTAATATCATCGGTAAACACGAAGGATATCCGTTTTATACCGTAGGCCAAAGAAAGGGTCTCGGAAAAGCCTTCGGTTATCCAGCCTTCGTGATCGAAATTCGCAAGGAGACAAACGAAGTCGTGATTGGAAAAGTAGAAGATTTGAACCGCACCGGCATGTGGGTGGGTCAATTGAACTTACAGAAGTACGAAAGCATTCCAGCTGAAGGCATCGAGACCGTTACAAAGGTTCGCTACAAGGATGCTGGAACAGCGGGTCATATTGAACAAGTGGGCGAAAAGATGAAAGTTGATTTTGCCTTTGATGTGTCTGGCATTGCACCAGGTCAAGCCGCCGTATTTTATGAGGGGGATGATGTCGTAGGTGGTGGCTGGATTTTAAAGTCCTACCTAAAGGGTAGCGTTTTTGAAAACGTACAATCCTTTCAGACTACTTAATTTTCGTGTGAATTCGGGGCATTTGAATGACTTCCATATCGAAAATTCGCTTTCCATCGATCTTAAATTGCAGCGCCGTTTGTTCCGAGTGAAACCCGTGCTGTCCAGCGGCACCTGGATTTAAAAAAAGCATTTGATTGCGATTCTGATCCCTTTTTACCTGAAGAATGTGGGAATGACCGCAGACAAAAATCATGGGTAATCCCATCGCAAAAGTCTCCAAAGCATCTGGTTTATAAGAGGAGGGCGCTCCTGCTATATGCGTCATCGCGACGGTTACTTGCTCGCAGGTAAAGCGGGTGATTTTGGGAAACATATTTCGAATCATCCGATCATCAATATTTCCATAGACCCCATAAACGGGTTTACCAAAACCGATCAAGGTATCCGCCACCGCTACCGAACCCCAGTCCCCGCCATGCCAAATCTGATCGCAAGCTTCCACATGGGGAATCAAACGCGGATCCAGATAACTATGCGTATCAGAAAGGACTAAAATCTTTTGCATTTACTTATGTAGTGAGATCAATTTACCGGTTGAAATCAAGGCATTCGCTTTCCATTGTGCTTTTTCTGATTCGAAAGCTGCTTTCTTTTCAGCTGTAATTTCTTTCGTCACCCAAGCCGGCGAACCCGCATCTTTCCACGCTGAATACCAAAAAGAGGCCACCCGGTGCGAGGATTGAATCATACGTCCCTGAATAGAAACCCCCAGTTTATCTGCATAAGCCTGAATAAATTCATCCGTATAATAGCGCTGCATCTTTCCATAACGCTCGACCATTTTGAAGGATTTTTCCTCTCCTAGAGCTTGGCGAACCGCCGTTTCAGCTGCAAACATCTCTGGAAGCATGGCGTGAGACTCTAATAATATCTGGAAGATGAAATCCTGAGGTTTGGCAATATACTGAGCCGCCTGAGGTTGATATAAAGCATAATTCTTCAATTGAGCCTCTGGAACCAAACTTTCCCACAAGACGTGCATCCCCTTTTGGTTCGTTAACTGTCCATCGTGATTTTTCGTGGTATGCAATGGCACGTGTGAATCCGCCACATAATGACCTAGATCTGCCGCATAAAATAAAACGGAATCCTTTAATTCGTTTTTAAAGGCATTCACTAAACGGCCATACACGCGATTCACTTCCCAAGGCACTAAACCTTCCTTGCGTAAGCTATCAAAGGAATATTTAGCCACTGCTTGTTTAAAATCATGAGGAATATCCGTTCGGTAATTAGGTCCAAAAACGTTTGCATCCATATCTAAATAATGCTTCGAATCCTCTGTCTTGTCATCCTTACGACGCACATCTGGGCGAATCGATTGTTGAACAACATAATCCTGATTCGCATAGAAGAACAGACCTAGGTCAGTCGGCAAAGGATAAATGGCAATTTGTTGCAAGGTTTTGTGGGCCAAAAATCCCCAAGAAACTAAAAAGCCACAGATAAGTAAAAGTGCTATTTTGCGCATATTATTTTTTTGAAATGAATGTTTTAGGTGCTAATCCATATTGCTTTTTAAAGGCACGGGTAAAATAAGCGGGGTCATTAAAGCCCACTTGGTAAGCTACTTCGGATACGTTTAATGATCCTTTTTCTAATAAAATTCTAGCCTGCTGTAAGCGAATAGAGCGAATAAACTCGTTTCCAGCTAGCGAAGTTAACATTTTCAATTTACGATAGAGTTGCATCTTACTCATATCCATGGCTTGCTCCAGTTGTTCGACATCAAAATCAGCTTCATCTAAATGATCAATCACCACCTGTGTAGCTTTGTATAGGAATTCATCTTCGAAGACAAGGGTATTTTGGAGATCTTGATTAGTAACGGCATTCTGCCAATTTTTGCGAAGTCTTTCTTTCGCCTCTAGCAATTTATTTACTCTTAATTCCAAAATATCGGCGTGGAATGGTTTGGAAATAAAATCATCCGCTCCAGACTGCATTCCCTCGATTTGACTTTCCTGAGAACTTTTAGAGGTTAATATCACCACCGGAATATGGCTGGTTTTTGAATCCGCACGAATCGCCTTACATAGATTAACTCCAGACATACCTGGCATCATCCAATCCGTAATCACTACATCAGGTAAATACATTAAGGCCATTTCTAATCCGGTTTCACCCCGATCAGCTTCGATCACTTGGAAGGATCTCTCGAAAATCTCGCGAATAAAAGCGCGCATCTCCGCGTGATCTTCGACGATAAGAAGAATCTGCTTCTCCTGCTGAATAAAGTCGACTTTTTGACTCTCTGACTCATTGACTGCTGGAAGACTTCCAGCTTTCACCCAAGCGGGATCAAAAGCCTCCCGTGTAACCGGAAAATGTAATTTAAAATCAGAACCTGCCCCTAAATCACTTTGCACGTCAATGGTTCCGCGATGCACCTCCATTAATTCCTTACATAAGGAGAGTCCCACACCCGTACCCACCCGATCCGACTTTTCTGGAATTTGATAAAAACGGTCAAAAATATGTTGCATATGCTCTGCACTTATTCCTTTACCCGTATCCATCACGTGAATGGTTACTCTAGAAATTGTCTCCTGACCGCCTTGATAGGATTTGTGCAATTCTAATCGTACACCAATTATCCCTTCTTCTGGGGTAAATTTAAAGGCATTTGATAAAAGATTCGTCACGCATTTCTCAATGATGTCGGCATCATAATAAACCAATAAGGACTCGATGGATATATCCCACTTTAATTTGATTTGTTTCTGCTGAGCGTACGAATCAAAACTTTGTTTAATCGAGTCTAATTGACGCACTAAATCATGCTTCTCTACCACTGGCTGCACATTACCCGATTCAATTTTAGATAAATCCAAAAGCTGATTGATGAGGCGAAGTAGTTTCTGAGCATTTTGGTAAATGGAATTAATCTTCGTCTTTTGATCCTTATTCAGACTATTATTCGAAATAAAATACTTCTCTAATGGACTTGTTATTAAGGTTAAAGGCGTGCGCAATTCATGGGAAATATTAGTAAAGAAATGCGTCTTTACTTGTTCTAACTCTTTAATTCGTTCTTTTTCAATTTCTTTTAAACGTAAGTCTGTTCGAAAAGCTTCCCTAATCTGAACCTCCCGAATGAAGGCATATATGAGCGCAGCTACTAAAACTACATAAAGTATATAAGCCCACCAGGTGCGATACCAAGGTGGTAATACGGTAATCATCAACTCATAAGGTTTCTCCGCCCAAACCCCATCCGAATTACTTGCTTTCACCTTGAAGATATAATCCCCAGGACTTAAGTTAGTATAGGTCGCTGTTCGCTGTGTTCCCACCTGATTCCACTCTTTTTCAAAACCTTCTAAAAAATAGGCATAGCGGTTATTCTTAGGCCTTTGGTATTCCAAGGCAACAAAATCGATACTAAAAACGGTTTGATCTGGCTGCAGAATTAACTGCTTAGTCGACAAAATATCAACTAAAAGTGGGGAGTTTTCCTCGCCTACTTCCACGTCTTTATTAAAGATTTTCAGCTTCGTGAAATAGACATCGGGGGCATTCAAGCGCATCCGCAGACTATCCGACTTTAAATAATTCAAACCGTTTACTCCCCCAAAAAACAACCAATTCTGATTATTCTTAGCAATCGCGTTGGTCATAAATTCTTTTCCTTGCAATCCATCGGCCTCTTCGAAACTGACAAACTTCAAGGTTTTTCCGTCCATTTTAGAAATTCCCCCATTCGTCGTAAACCACAAATCCCCTTTCGCATCTTCCACTACGCCACGTATGCTATTACTAACTAAGCCATCCTTAACGGTAAACACTTTAAATCCTTTATCAGGCCCCAGATATTGATTTAGACCGCCTCCTTGAGTCATCACCCAAATTCTTTTTTCACGATCCTGAAAAACCTGGTTCACGTGATTATAACTTAAGGCACCCGGATCATCCGATTTAACATAATGACGTAATTCCTGCGTGGCAATTTGATACACATATAAACCATGACCTATCGTACTCAGCCATATTTCTCGATTATCGATAATCCGTATCGATGAAATTGACTTATTCATCAAATTATACTTCCCTAATACAGAAAAAGGCTCTCCATATTGTTTCGTAGCCGGGTCAAATGAAACTACACCTATTCCCGATGTTCCTAACAGAAATTGATTTCGATAGGGAGTCATCGTATTAAAATTAGCCTCCCTTTTACCTGGCTTAAATGGAAAATCAATTAATTGGTGTTGTTTTGTGAATAGATTAATCCCCTTCCCCCAAAGTCCTAACCAGACCGACCCATCCGTTTGAGGATAGATAAAATTCACATCATAGGTCTCCGTCGAATTTAATTTATTTGCGGATGCGCTTTGTAAATAATGCGTCACAGCCCTTTTCTTATGATTAAAATAGGACAAACCCACATTACTACCTAACCAAATACCGGCATCGCCATCTGCCGCAATGGCACTAACCTTATTACTCAGTAAGCCCTGTAAGCTATTAGGTTTGTAGCGGAAAACGGAAAATCGAGGTTTTTGAAAAAAGGAAATATTCAAACCAGCCTCCCAAGTACCAATCCACGTATTTTGATTCGCATCCGTAAATAAACTCATGGTAGAATTAGACGAAATACCTACATCTGGATCCGGATTAGATGTAATATTAGTGTAGGCTTTAAAATTCTCTCCATTGAGTTTATAAACCCCATTATCGGTACCAATCCATAAATTATGCAAGGCATCTTTTGCCATTGACGTAACAATATTTTGGCGTGATAAGGGATCAGATGCTAGATAAAACACCACCTTAAATTGCTGCGTTTTAGGTGTGAATTGAAAAATCCCCTTCCCATCTGTTCCGACCAAAATATCCCCATTATTCGTTTCAAACAAAGCCCTAACCCGGTAATTATTGGCGCCAAATTGATACGGAATAAAACTGTGGGCATTCAATTGGGAAATCAAATAACCCGTTCTCGTTCCCATCCAAACCGTACCTGAAGAATGCTTAAAGAGTCTAGCCACCTCTTTTACGTAGGCATTTTTCCACTCACATTCTTCCTTTATTAATTGATTCATACGTACATCATACACCAGATAACCTACACCTAATACAGCCACCCCTATTTTGCCTTTCCCTAAATTTAGAATACTGGGAATAGTAGAATTGGACAAATCTTGTCCCGCAGGCCCTTTCGTAAATCGGGTGATTTTACCTGTAGCTAATTCGATTTTATTTAAACCTGACGTTCGCGTACCTACCCAAAGATTCCCTAAATCATCTTCCGTCACAGAAAATATCTCACTACCGCTTAAGGTCTTAGGATCACTGGGGTCATTGCGATAAATCTTAAAATTGTGCCCATCGTACCGATTTAAGCCATCACCTGTGGCAAACCACAAGAAACCCTTTTTATCTTGAATGATTTTATAGATAGAACTTTGGGACAAGCCAGAGTTCGTGCTTAGTCGTTCATAGCGTGTTTGATTTTGGCTGTAGAGACCAAAAAAGAGAAACAACAATAAAAAGAAAACGAGTCTGTTCATTTGAATCTTAAAATTAGGGAATTAAACCAGGAAATTGGATGGAATTGTCCTGAAATAACCGAATGCAAGAATTGTCCTTGCATTTGTAAGATTCGTCCTATCCTAAATAAAGGCACCCCCGTACATTTGGAACAAGAATAATTCTTCGATATGAATAAAACATTTGTTTCATTTAACATAAAGAATTCAGGAAATAAACTCCCGAAATACCAGCAATTAGTGAATTCACTTTTGCAAGACATTGAAATGGGGGAATTAAAACCTGGCGAACGATTGCCATCCATTAACGAGGCATCGGAAGAGTGCTATCTTTCCCGAGACACCGTGGAGAGAGCCTATACCGAGTTACATAAAATGGGTGCCATCACATCCATTTTCCGCAAAGGCTACTTCATTTCAGAATCGAGCCTTAAAGTGAAGACGAAAGTTCTTTTCCTCATCGGACGGATGACGGAGACAAATCAAACACTTTATAATGCCTTTTTGGATCACTTTGGCAAGAATGTCATGGTGGATATTTATACCTATCAGTACAAACCGCGTGAATTCAAAGAAATCATCGGTCAACAACTAGGGAATTACCATTATTACCTGATTCAACCCCATTTAATCGATGAGGATGAAGAAACGGTGAAAATATTGCAGAAAATAGCCGGGGATCGATTGATTTTATTGGACCAAAATTTCGGAACCATCCGTCATTCTAGTCTAATTTGTCCTCCTAACCCATCGCTAAAAAAGATTTTTAATACCCAACTAAACCTGTTTAATAAGTACCGCAGTCTTAATTTAGTGATGAGCGAAGACGAATACTTCGATCCTGAATTAATCAATGCGTGCAGTGAATTCTGTGAATCGAATTCATTGAATTTCCAAGTATTAGATGGCCTAGAAGAGGACGATTATCGCCAAAATGAGATTTATTTCACTTTGTCCGATAGCGATCTTTTCCAGGCTATCAAATATGCGGATAAAAATAAATGGACATTGGGAAAAGAGGTGGGTATCATCTCCTTGAACGATCATCCATTTAAAGAAATTATTGCTGGAGGAATCACGGTAGTGAGTACTCATCCGGAGAAATTAGGCCAAAAAGCGGCCGAAATGATCCTCACAAATCAAAAAACGGTTGAGGTCATCGAACCTAGCCTGATTATACGACTTTCACTTTAGGGTTTTATTTTGCTAGAAAAGGGCCATGATTTCATGGCCTCTTTTTTTTCACATAGTCCAGGTTTC
>CAMDSI010000040.1 GCA_945906915.1 Spirosoma fluviale
AAATAATTTTTCAGCATAAATTTCATTTACTAAATATATTTAGTACATTTGTGCTCTCTTAAATGCTAGGAGAGATGCCTGAGAGGCCGAAAGGACATGTTTGCTAAACATGCGTACTGGTAACGGTACCGAGGGTTCGAATCCCTCTCTCTCCGCAGTCAATTTTCGGGGTGTAGCGTAGCCCGGTATCGCGCTTGGTTTGGGACCAAGAGGTCGTAGGTTCGAATCCTGCCACCCCGACAAAAGTCAATTTATGAGGAAGTGTTTTACACCATACATAAGTTGACTTTTTATTTTAGGTTCCGTAGCTCAGTTGGATAGAGCAACTGCCTTCTAAGCAGTAGGTCTTTGGTTCGAATCCAAACGGAATCACAAAAAGTGTAGCATTAAGAGAAAAGGATTTATTCAAATCCTTTTTTTTATTTCCCTTCCTTAAATCTTCTATTTTTAGTAAATTGAGCTAATTAGCACATTAGGCATGAATATACCCGAATTAAGAGGCAAAATTGACCAAATAGATGATTCTATTCTATCACTTTTAGTGAAAAGAATGGAGTTTGTGGAGGAGATAGGTAAGTTAAAACGGGAGTCTAATGCAGTCATTTATCATCCTGATAGAGAAAAAGAGATCATTGATCGCTTAGCTAATCAATTTACAGGTAAATTAAGAAAGGAAGCTATCGAGGCTATTTTTCTGGAGATATTTGGAGTTTCTCGTAATTTAGAACTACCTGAAATCATTTGTTATTTAGGACCTGAGGGGAGTTTTACCCATCAGGCTGCAGAAACACGTTTTGGCGCTGTTGCAGATTATATTTCTCTACCTTCCATTAAATCTGTATTTGAATCAGTAGAAACTGGCCGTGCTAAATATGGAGTGGTTCCTATTGAGAATAATCAAGAAGGAATGGTTAAAGAAACAATGGATCTCTTGAGTGAAAAGAATCTTTTTGTCATTTCTGAGATTATAATTCCTGTTAATTTTTGCTTAGCATCTAAACACAATGGCATACAAGGGATTAAAAAGATCTATTCTAAGGATATCGCTTTTCAACAATGCAAAGGCTTCCTAGGGGACTATTTTTCAGGTCAGGAAGAGGATTTCTTTGTTCAGGTAGATTCTACGTCAAGAGCGGCTAAATTAGCAGTAGAGGACGAAGATGGTGCTGCTTTATGTTCTCATATTGCTGCTAAGATTTATTCTTTGCCTATTTTATTTGATAATATCCAAGACAACGATTCGAATCAAACGCGCTTTTTTATCATTTCTAAAGTGGAGAATTTAAAAAAGACAGATAAGGATAAGACTAGTCTAGCTATTAAATTAAAGAATGATGATAAGCCTGGGGCATTACTTTCCCTTTTGCAAGACTTTGAGACTAGAGGAATCAACTTATTGAAAATTGAATCTAGACCCCAAAAAGACACCAATGAATTCAAGTTTTGGTTCTTTATTGATGTTGAAGGCAATAAATTAGATCAAAATATTCAAGAATTATTAGCTAAGAGAGAAGATGAATTAGTCTTCTTAGGCAGTTATATGAATTTATGCTAAATACATTCTAGCCCAAGCTAAATCAGCCGCGATTTGATTCTTCAGATCTTCGAAGGAATCAAATCGTTTCTCAGACCTTATTTTTTCAATAAATTGAATTTCAATTCTTTGGCCATATAATTCACCATCAAAATCTAATAGGTGAGTCTCAATATGAATTCCATCGTCTTTATTAAGCGTAGGACGATATCCCATATTTGTTAATCCAAAGAATAAACCAGCTTCAATTTTTACTTGGCATAAATACACCCCTAATTGGGGAATAAATTTGTTATCAGCTTTCAATGCCATGTTCGCTGTTGGAAATCCTATTTTTCTACCATTTTGGTTTCCATGAACTACAATTCCCGAAATGGAAAAGGGGAGTCCAAGCATGGCATTGGCCTTTGTTATATCACCTTCTGATAGGTATTTTTTAATTTGAGACGAACTAACTATGACTTCGTCAACTTTAGCCACATCAATAGCAATTGTTTCTAAAACATCTCCAAAATGTTCATTTATAAAAGAGATAGAACCTTCTCTGTTTTTGCCAAAATGGTTGTCGTAACCTAAAACTACTTTTTCAGCTTTAAGTCGACCAATTAAAAGTTCTTGAATGAAATTCTTTGCTGGTAATTCTACGATATAAGCATCAAAAGGAATTATGACGAGATAGTCGATACCTAAATTTTCGAATGCGTCTATTTTTTCCTGCATGGGCATTAGCAATTCATTTCTTTTCCCTGTGAAATGATCGGCAGGATGATTTGAAAAGCTTATGACACAGGTTTTTAATTGATTTGTTTTGGAGGTAGATAAACAGCCATCAATTACCTTTAAATGACCTAAATGCAAGCCATCAAACATGCCGATAGTAACAGCAGTAGGCGAATCCACAATAACAGTATCAAAGCTATAAAAGCACTTCATGTAAATCGCTATTAAAGGTGGCTACATCTTGAGCTTTATCTAAACCCCAATCGCCTATTTTTGTTCGAACTAAATCACTCATATAGGCTCCTGATTGACATTTTATTCCAAAGTCTCTTACAATACTTCGAATATAAGTTCCTTTACTACACTCTATTTCAAAGCTAATTTCAGGGAAGTTAGTAGAATCCAATTCCATGCGGTAGACTTGCGCATCACGAATTTTTATTTCTAAGTCCTCAGCTTTGACTCCATTACGCGCGTGAGTAAATAATCTTTGTCCATTTAATTTAATGGCTGAGTAGATAGGAGGTACCTGTTGAATATTGCCTAAAAATGTTTTTCGTACATCTTCTAACATAACAGCATCAATATGGTCTATGGCATACTCACCATCAAATTCGGTTTCTAAATCAATGGAAGGAGTTGTTTTTCCAATAACCATTCTCCCCGTGTAGGTTTTAGGTAGCGATTGAAAGTAATCAATCTTCTTAGTATACTTTCCTACACACATGATTAAAATTCCTGTGGCTAATGGATCTAGGGTTCCAGCATGCCCAATCTTTTTAAATCGCCCTAGATTACGAATCTTTTTAACTACATCAAATGAGGACCATTCTTTGGGCTTATTTATGACATAAAACTTGTCCTGAACTTCCTCTAAATCATCCACAGGTATATGCTGAATAATAGTCCTACAATAATTCTATAATAGCCAAAAAGTTTAAAGCCATGTAATCGAACAAATCCTACCATCCATTTGATGGTCAATAGAGCAATGATGAAACTAATACTGGTACCGATCGTTAGGAATTGAATGTGTTCTTTCGTAAAAATGACATCAAAATCATGACGATAGTCTAAAAGCTTCTTAGCACATGCTCCCAATATAGTAGGGATACCCAATAAAAATGAATATTCAACTGCGGCAGAATGACTTAAACCTAAAACACGACCGCCTACAATTGTGGCACCCGATCTTGATACCCCTGGAATCATAGCTAAGCATTGAAATAAACCAATTTTAAAAGCAGCTAGATAAGATATTGATTGTATTTCAATTGCGGTAGATTTAGCTGGTAACCAGGTATCAATTTTGATTATAATTAAACCACCTAAAATCCAAGATCCAGCGATAAACCAATATCCTTGAAATAAGGCTTCAAGTAAATCATCTAATAATAAACCCAAAATGACGGCTGGAATAAATGAAGCTATGATGGTGAAATAAATGGGTAAACCCGATGCAAATAAGCGCTTGAAATATAAAAATGGCACAGCAGCAATGGCACCAAGTTGCACGAATACCGTGAAAAAATTTAGAAATTTAGAATTCTCAATTCCTAATAGATTTTCAGCAACGATTAAGTGAGCAGTGGAAGAGACTGGTAAAAATTCCGTTAAACCTTCAACAAGTCCTAATATAATGGTTTTAAGAATCTCTGACATTAGCGTTTCCACTTAAAAAGAGAAAATACAGGTATTATTATGCCTACTAGCACTAACAGAGGACCAAGGGTTAAACCTAAAAAACCAAATCCAAATTCTTCCCTGTCTAAGGTCATTACAAAAAAACCAACTAACATAATTCCAATACCTAGTAATAGAATTTTTATTTCTTTAGACCCTAAAGGCATATTAGATTGACTCATATTAAAATAGGTTAGTATGTTGAATTTTAAGATATTTTGAAATTGATACGTAAGAAGCGAGTACACTAAAAAGTGAGCAGAAGCCCACGCAACCAAGTACTAATTGAATTTGATTTCTAATCTCAAAAAATAAAGACGTTATTTCTGGTATTGAAGTGGAAAAGTACAAAAAAGCTCCGTTAGCTAAAGTAAAGCCGATTAGACCTCCTAAAAATCCCACAAATAAGGCATTTAATAGATATGGTTTCTGGATAAAGCCATTAGTACTACCTAATAGTTGCATTGATTTAATTAAGACACGATTTCCATGAATATGCAAACGAATATTATTGGCTAATTGAATATAAACGAATAAAATTAATAGAACAATTAAGATGATGCCTACATAACCAACAGCCTCTATTTTACCTAATAATGATCCCAAGAAGGTATTAGGGTAGGTAACCTCATACACATAAGGTCTAGTTTGAATTTCGCTAACAATCTTTTTAAACGAAGCCTCATTTTTAAACTCCTCTTTTATTCCTAAAATCAAGCAGTTCTTAAAAGGATTTTCCTCTCCTAAAAGCGTCTGATAATCTTCTTGTGATGATCTTAAGAATTCAGATGCGATCTGTGCTTTTGACTTAAATTCAAGTTCAGGCTTTAGATCTTTTTGATTAATATATGGACGTGATTTAAAATAAGTAATGGTACTTGCTAAATCGGCTGTTTCTAATGAATCGCTTAAATAGACATACACTTTCATTTGAGATTTTATCTCATCGCCCCAGGTTTTTACGCTGACGAATAATTGAAAGAATAGCGCTATGATAAATGCTAAACTCGCCATGGAGATTATCAGGGTTGATTGGGTAGAATGTGGGCGACTTTTAGAATATTTCATATGTATAAATTATCAATTTCATCTCGAAGTTTAGCAGCCTCTTCATAATTTTCGTCTTGTAAGGCTTTGTTTAATAAAGCTTCTAATTCTACTTTGGAACGAATGCCTTTCGTATTTTCAACTAAATTATACTCCTCTTCTAGTTCATCTAAAAATTCCTCTTCAGGTATACAGATATCTCTCAATAATTTTTCTGATATCAATATTGGTTTATCTAAACGAATGGCAATAGCCACTGAATCGGACGGTCTAGCATCTACCTTAATAGTTTCACCTTCTTTATTTATCACCAAATTGGCATAAAATATCCCATCCTTAAAATCTGTAATTAAGACCTTTTCAATTGATACGTTAGAATAGGAGAGAAGATTAACACAGAGATCATGTGTTAAAGGTCGACTTGTTTGAATATGCTCTAGATAAACTGAAATAGATTGAGCTTCCTGACTTCCAATTACAATTGGAAAACGCAAAGCTTGCGCATCGTCAGACTCTAATAAAAGTATATAAGAGCTAGCACCCACGGAACTGGGATTCACAGACAATATACGTAAGGGAATAAACTCTTTCAAAGGCCTATATTAAAATACAAATGTACCAATTAGACCGCTAACTTTAATGTGATTGTAGCTTTTTTGTTAGCCTAGGAAGTATATCATTTACATCTCCTACAATTCCATAATCCGCATGCTTAAAGAAGGGTGCTTCTGGATCATTATTTATGACAACTACAATTCGAGAGCCATTTACTCCGGCTAAATGTTGAATAGCCCCTGAAATACCGCAAGCGATGTATAAATTGGGTGATATTTTAACGCCTGTTTGTCCTACGTGCTCGTGGTGAGGGCGCCAATTGAGATCAGATACTGGTTTCGAGCAAGCCGTTGCAGCACCTAATGCTTTCGCTAAATCTTCCACTATAGTCCAATTTCCGGGATCTTTCAGACCTCGACCTGCTCCTACAACAATAGCAGCATCAGGTAATGGAATAGAACCTGTGATCGGTTTTATAGAAACTATAGAAGCCTTGTTCGTATTTGTTTTTTCAACTGAACTAGATGATTTGAGAGCTAATTCTGAGTATTCGCTAATTTGACTAAAATCAAAATTTCGATTGATACTGAAAAAAGAAGCAGTGCTTGTACTTAATTCCAAAGAGGCCTTACCAGAAAAAATTGATTTGCTTATGGAGAATTTATCAGAAGAATAGCTTAGTGTCTGAATACCTGAAATCATATCTTTCTTGGTAATTGCAGCCAAAAGACTCAACATATTATCTATCTGAATCGATTTTATACCAAAAACGCTGAAATTATCTAAACCAGCAGCTATGGTTGCAATAGAATCAGAATCAGCATATAAATCAGCAGATAATTGAAACAAATCAACAGGTACAGAGGAAGATACAGTTGAAAATTTCACATCCCCGAGTATAAGCAATTTTATTTGATCAGGATAAAAGGCGGAAACAAATGAAACTAACTGTCTAGTTTGTTCGGACAATTGTCCTTCTTTAGTTTGAGCTAAAATGGCTGCTTTTTTCATCTTATAATACGTTTGTCTCTGTTCTCAATAAATCAATTAATTGCTCGGCCTCATCCGCTGTTATCATCTTATTTTTGCGAGCTGTTTCCGCGATGTCTGCCTTTACAAGCTGTACTTCGCTAGGAGAACTTAATGGAAGAATTAGAATTTCTTTTGTTCTAGCTGTCATAATTCCACGCATAGAAGGTATTTTCCATTCGGCAATCGGTTCTTGACACCCTAAAACAGCAGGCAGTGTGCAATTTATCTCCATTTTACCACCATCCATCTCCACAGTTAAGTGCAATCCATCAGCTGTCATATCTAAATGCATCACCGGGTTAAAATGAACATAACCTAAAGCTCCTGCGACTAAACCATGCACTATACCCGAATTATAGTCAATAGATTCTTTCCCCATTAAAATGAGATCTACTGGATTTGCTCTAACATAATCAACTATCGCTGAGGCTATTTGATTAGAAGAAATAGGATTGCCATCAATTCTAACTGCCGAATCGGCTCCTAAAGCAAGACATTTACGAATTAGCGGTTCGGATTCTGCAGTACCCACATGTAAAACTATCACCTCGGCACTATGGCTTTCTTTTATCTCTATGGCTCTAGAAAGCGCATAATCATCATAAGGTCCTACAATAAATGTTAAACCTTGGCTACTTATTTGGGAGGTTGCGGGATCTATTACTATTTTTGATGTAGTGTCTGGGACACAGGATATACAGACTAGTATTTTCATGGCAGATTAAATTGTTATGCAAGCATACTAATTTGTTTTTAATTTAGCAAAATGGATCGCAAAGAATTTATAAAAAATGAGATTAATCAATATCCCGATGATCCATTTAATCATTATTTGTTAGGGATGGAATACCAAAAGGAGGGGGATATAAACGGAGCTTTGGAATCATTTAAATACATAGCCTCTACATTTCCTGATTATATCGCTACATATTATACCTTAGCAACCCTATTATTAGATACTAATCAAGATGATGAGGCTAAAAAATATATTATACAAGGAATAGAAGAAGCAGAAAAAAAAGGAGCTGCTAAGGCCAATAAGGAACTTAAGCAACTCCTCGAATTGAACTTTTGATTAGGCTAAAAGAACTTCTTCTAAATCTTTTTCGACCACTAGATTATCAATAATAAACTTTTGACGCTCTGGTGTATTTTTACCCATATAATAGGTCAAAAGTTGGGGTATAGTAAAATCTTTTTCTAAAATAACAGGCTCTAATTTAATATCCTCCCCAATAAAGTTCCCAAACTCCTCTGGCGAAATTTCTCCTAAACCCTTAAATCGAGTAATTTCAGGTTTAGGCCCTAAATCAGAAATAGCTGAACGTCTTTCTTCATCTGTATAGCAGTAACGGGTCTCTTTTTTATTTCGAACTCTAAATAAAGGTGTTTCTAATATATATAAATGACCGTTTCTCACTAGGTCTGGGAAGAATTGCAAAAAGAAAGTTAAAATCAATAAACGAATGTGCATTCCATCGACGTCAGCATCTGTAGCTATGACGATTTTATTGTAGCGCAGATTATCTAATGAATCTTCAATATCTAATGCATGTTGCAATAAATTGAATTCTTCATTTTCATAAACAATTTTCTTAGTCAGGCCAAAACTATTCAATGGCTTTCCTCTTAAACTGAATACGGCTTGTAATTGAACATCGCGAGACTTCGTGATACTTCCGGACGCTGAATCACCCTCGGTAATGAATAGGGTAGTGTCGTGACGAGTTTCTGATTTTTCATCAGATAAATGTATTCGGCAATCTCGCAGTTTTTTATTGTGCAAATTGGCCTTTTTAGCCCGCTCATTGGCTAATTTTTTAATACCCGCAATATCCTTACGCTCACGCTCTGATTGCAATATTCGCTTTAAAAGAGCATCAGCGGAAGATGGATTTTGGTGTAAATAATTATCTAATTCTGTCTTCACAAAATCACCTATAAACGTACGAATAGAAGTGGAATTAGAATCAGGCGAGATAGTGGTACTACCTAATTTTGTCTTTGTTTGTGATTCAAAAACGGGTTCTTGAACCCGAATGGCAATGGCACCCACAATACTTGCGCGAACATCAGATGGATCAAAATCCTTCTTGAAGAATTCTCTTACCGTTCTAACAAGCGCTTCTCTAAAAGCCGCTAAGTGAGTACCTCCTTGAGTAGTATTTTGACCATTTACGAAAGAATAATATTCCTCTCCATATTGGTTGTTATGTGTTATAGCTAATTCAATATCATTTCCTTTTAGGTGAACGATAGGATAGCGGTTTTCCTCTGAATTTGTCTTTTTAGAGAGTAAATCGAATAATCCATTTTGGGAAAAATACTTCTCTCCATTAAAATTTATCGTTAATCCGGCATTTAGGAAGGCATAATTCCAAAATAAGGAATCTAAATACTGCGGGATAAAGTGATAATTTTTAAAGATGGAATTATCAGGTTCAAAAGCGACGTGCGTCCCACTTTTAGCCGTAGAAGCCTCTATACCAGGGGATTCAGCAGTTAATTCTCCTTTACAAAATTCGGCCCACTTAGTTTGACCATCGCGATAGGATTGCACTTTAAAGTAATTCGAAAGTGCATTAGTGGCTTTCGTACCGACTCCGTTTAAACCTACCGACTTTTGGAAAGCACCTGAATCATATTTACCACCGGTATTTATCTTAGATACGCAATCAATCACTTTTCCCAAAGGTATTCCGCGACCATAATCTCGCACTTCCACTTTATGGTCTGAAATCTTTACATCAATAGACTTTCCATTACCCATCATGTGCTCATCAATTGAGTTATCCATGATCTCTTTTACTAGAACATAAATACCGTCATCCACCGATGATCCATCTCCTAATTTACCAATATACATTCCCGGACGAAGCCGAATATGTTCTTTCCAATCTAGGGAACGAATACTATCGTCGTTATAAACAGGTGCTTTTTGTTGATTTTCTTCCACTGACATAATTTTATACTAAATTATCAAATAGTTCGCGATTAAGAAAGAGGGGCGTATGAATAAATTAAGCTAAAAAAAGGACTAACGGATTAAAAGCCTGTTTCATTGGTTTTTAATGCTGTGAAAAAGGGGATAACTTGCAGTTGCTTTGCAACAGTCGTCACTACGTGAATGAGTCGCCTTCGGCTTAGTCATCACTTCGTGATTTAGTCGCTGCAGACGCAGCTTAATCAATGAGTCGCCGGATACATCCGGCTTAGTCAAAGAGTCTTATGAATTTAAAAGAAAATGTATTAGAGGGTCTTCGTTCCATCAAAGGGAATTTACTTCGTACTGTATTGACGGCGTTGATTATTTCCCTCGGAATAACTTCTCTCGTAGGTATTTTAACAGCCATTGATGGTATCCAAAGTTCAGTGGATAACTCTTTTTCCGGACTAGGGGCTAATTCATTCGATATTCGTAATCGTCCAGCTATGCAGATTAGGCGTGAGGGACAAAAGGAGAAACGTTTTAAAAATATAAATTACCGCGAAGCAACACACTATAAATCACTCTTTACTTCTAAAGGGAAAGTTTCATTAAAAACGAATGTGAATAATAATGCTATTGCCAAATTTGGTTCCAAGAAAACCAATCCGAATACTCGAGTTTTAGGTATTGATGATAATTTCATGGAATTAAAAGGATATAAAGTAGGCGCCGGTCGAAATTTCTCTGCAAATGAACAGATGAATGCTATTAACGTATGTATTCTAGGGGTTGACATAATTGATCAATTATATGATAAGCAAGTTCCGATTGGTTCCGAAATTGTCGTTTCAGGTATTAAGCTTAAGGTAATAGGTGCGCTAGAAAAGAAAGGGAATATGATGGGAGGAGGGGATGATCGAGTTATAATTGTTCCGCTAGAAACAGGTCGTAAAATGGCCGTAGGTCGTATTTTAAATTTTGATATTACCACTTCATCTTCTAAAATTATTAATATTGAAGATTTTATGGAAGAGGCTAGAGGGGCGATGAGAAAAGTGCGCATGGATCCAATCGGGATGGAAGATTCTTTTAGCATTGACCGATCAGATTCCATGGCTAAGAGTTTTGAAAGTATTACAGGTTCATTGCGTATTGGTGGCTTTGTCATTGGTTTTATTACCTTATTAGGTGCTGCCATTGCTTTGATGAATATTATGATGGTTTCAGTCAGTGAACGTACACGTGAAATTGGTATTAGAAAATCCTTAGGAGCTACACCGGGCCGTATTTTACAACAATTTTTGATAGAGGCTATTGTCATCTGCCTACTGGGAGGAATTGGAGGAATAATGCTAGCCATACCCATTGGTAATTTAATTGCACAAGGTATTAGTTCTGGATCAGCAAGCTTTATTATTCCTTGGCTTTGGATGATGACTGGTATTATTATTTGTATTTTAGTTGGCTTATTTTCAGGAATTTACCCTGCCTTCCAAGCTTCTAAAATGGACCCAGTTGATGCATTACGCTACGAATAGAACTGAATATATTCTAAGCTCATTTGCGAAAGCAAATGAAAAAGCCTAGTTTTGCGTAGCAATTTTTAATTGCCCAGTTGGCGGAATTGGTAGACGCGCTGGTCTCAAACACCCGTGGGTGCAAGCCCGTGCCGGTTCGACTCCGGCACTGGGTACAAGCCTCTCAAGCAATTGGGAGGCTTTGCCTTTTTTACTAGGCTAGGTTACTTTTCCATACCCCATAAGCTTCCACATATTCCGAAGTATAGGTAGGATTAGGCTCTATCGTCTTCAATACTTTAATGTTATTTACGGCTTCATCCTCATTAGCATAATAACCTATTCCGGCTCCAGCTCCTAAAGCAGCACCAAAAGCTCCATCCGATTCTAATAGTTCTACAGAAGCACCTGATGCATTAACAATAGCTTGCGTAAATAAATCACTTAAATACATGTTAGCTTGACCCGCCTTTAGTTTTTTAGGCGTAACGCCGACATTCCCTAGTAACTCGATACCATATACCATGGAGAAGGCGATTCCTTCTTGAACAGCCCGAATTATTTCTGTAGAATGATGTCGATTAAAATCTAGGTGCATAAAACTTCCACCCAACGTTTTATTTTGAAAAATACGCTCTGCACCATTCCCAAAAGGCATGCAAACTAATCCATTGGAACCAATTGCCGCTTTTGATCCTAGTTCGTTCATCTGATTATACGATAAGGAAGAAAAGAAATTTTGTTTAATCCAACGATTCAAAATCCCTGTTCCATTTATACACATTAGGACCCCAATACTAGCCTTTTTAGATGTGTGATTAACGTGTGCAAAGGAATTAACTCGGTTTTCCTTATCATACTTTAATTCATCGGATATACCATAAACGACACCAGAGGTACCAGCAGTGGTGGCAATATCGCCAGGATGTAAAACTCCTAGTGAATACGCGTTATTAGGTTGATCTCCTGCCTTATAGCATACTTTTACTTGTGTGTTTAAACCGAGCTCACTTGCTACTTCTGTGCTAATGGTACCGTGGTCTGAAAATAAGGCATGAACAGGAGGGAAGATTGATTCTGGGAAACCAAAATAAGCCATTAGATCTTTAGCAGGATGCTCCTCTTTAAAATCCCACAAGATACCTTCTGATAAGGCTGAAGCTGTTGTGGTAAATTGAGAGGTAAATCGTCCAGCAATAAAATCACCAGGTAATAATACTTGATGAATTTGTTCAAATACTTCAGGTTGATTTTCTTTTACCCAGGCTAATTTAGAGGCGGTGAAATTACCAGGTGAATTGAGGTAATGACTTTGGCAAAATGCTTCTCCTAAACCTTTATAAGCTTTTTCACCATAGGGAGTGGCTCTAGAGTCACACCAAATAATAGAAGGGCGTATAACACGAGCTTCTTTATCGACAACAACTAAACCATGCATTTGGTAGGATATACCTATAGCACCTATATTTTTAGAATCATATAATTTAGAGGAATTTGCTTTTAATATAGCCTGCTTCACACAATACCACCAATGTTCTGGATCCTGCTCCGCAAAACCTGGCTCTGGGGAAGATATTTCATTTTCTACCTCAGGATAGGAGGTGGAATAAATTAAATGTTGGTTTGCTGCATCAACAATACTAACTTTAATGGAAGAAGTTCCGACATCAATTCCGCAGAGAATCATTTTAAATAGGTTAAATGTTAACAATAGGCATAAAGAAACACCAAGTTACGAGTCATTTTGCTTTATCCAACATTCAAATAAAGGTAAAATCGGGTGAAATCTACGCATTAATAGGTAAAAGTGGTTCTGGAAAAAGTACCATTGCCACGCTATTAGTAGGTTTGAAATACGATGCCGACTATTCAATCAAAATTCATTCTAAAGAGTTAAATGACGGTTTAGATCGGCTGATTCCTCAATTTAGGCAAGCGGGTTATGTGCCACAAACGCTTCATTTAAAGCCCCATCATAGTGTTTATAATTACGCTGAAGTATTATTTCAATATGTACCTAATGCTCATCAAGAAGCTGTAATTACTAAATACTTAAAACAATTTTATCTTATTAAACAAAAGGATACCAAGGTTGCTCATTTGTCCGGGGGGGAACGACAAAAATTAGCCCTCCTGGAAGCCATTAGTCAACCGATAGAGTACTTAGTGCTAGACGAACCATTTAGTCAATTAGATACAGAACAAAAGTTAGAATTTTCGCATATTATTGCATCTGTAGTAGCTGAACGCGCTATTCCCTGTGTTTTAATTAGCCACGATCTAACGGATATTCTACAATTAAGTCAATCGGTAGGTATCATGGAGAAAGGTAAATTAATCTTTCAGGGAAGCTGGGATAAATTTAAATCCTCATCTAATCTATCAGTCCTTACGCTTAAAAATGCTATCCTACATTGGGATGATCAAATGAAAGGGGTAATTAATAACCTGAGATAGCTTTTAATTGCCTCGCATTTTTCGATGTCTGCTCTACTAACTCTTCAAGAGACACTTCGTATAAGTCAGCTAGTTTTTGTGCGAGTATTGGTATGTATTTAGGCGAATTTGGTTTTACTCGA
>CAMDSI010000041.1 GCA_945906915.1 Spirosoma fluviale
CACTCCAAGAAACAGGAGATTTAATCCCATAGACTTTGTAAAGATTTAATAACAAATATACGGATTATCCGCCACTCACGGGAGGAATTAAGGCGATTTCCATACTTTCTGAGAGGATAAAATCCGGTTCTGGAAAGCGATGCTCGGCGGCTAGACGTAAGGAGGGTAGTTTTTCCAAAGCAGGATGCATCGATCGCACTATTTGTAAAAGATCCTCTACGGTGCATGTTCCCTCTTTTTCGATCGAAATCGTGGACGACTTTAATAAATCGCGGCAAATACCGAAGAGAAGAATGTGGTAGGTTGACATCGTTTTTTGTACCTTTGAAAAGAATTAAGCAAATATATTGGATAATCCTCAGCTTTTTGATAATCACGGCCGCGAATTGAGTTATTTACGACTCGCGGTGACGGATCGTTGCAATCTGCGCTGCACTTATTGTATGCCGGCGGAGGGGATTAACTATCTACCGGAACGCGAGTTATTGAGCTGGGAGGAGATGTTTCGTTTGACTCGGATTATGCACGAAATGGGGATCAAAAAGGTTCGCATTACGGGTGGAGAACCCTTTGTTCGAAATGGCTTAGTAGAGTTTTTAACTGAATTAGCCGGATTGTCAGATTTAGAAATTTGTTTGACGACGAATGGCGTGTTCATCGGCGATTACATCGATACGTTGCAAATACTGGGTGTTCGTCACATTAATTTGAGTTTAGATTCCCTGGACCGCGATCGCTTTCATCAGATTACGCGTAGAGATGATTTTGCCAAAGTATATGAAAACCTAATCTGCTTAATCGATGCTGGTTTCCAAGTCAAGATCAATGCGGTCGTGATGCAAGGCAAAAACGAGGAGGACATCATTGCTTTAACAGAGTTTGCTAGAACACACCCAGTCTCCGTGAGATTCATCGAAGAGATGCCATTTAATGGTTGTGGGCTGGTGGAAGAGAAATTGTTTTGGGACCATGTGCGTATTTTAGAGCGTATTCGCTCGCAATTTCCGGACTTGAAGGCGAGGCCATTTTTGTTTGGAGAAACAGCGAAAACCTATGATATCCCTGGGTTTAAAGGAAATTTTGGTATTATCGCTGCCTTTAGCCGGACATTTTGCGGGACCTGTAATCGAATTCGTTTAACGGCTAAAGGTCAGGTGAAGACCTGTCTTTACGATGATGGCGTATTTGATTTGAAGGCGTATCTTCGTGGCGGAGTGAGCGACGAAGAGATTAAAACACAATTAATGACCTTGTTTAAGGCGCGTTCTTTGGACGGATTTGAAGCAGAAAAAAATAGAAAAGGAGTCATCACGGAATCGATGACTACTATCGGAGGATAAAATAGGACGATAAATATGAGCTCATTATCAAAATGTATTGATAAATTTTCTAGCCTGCGCGTTCTCGTGATTGGCGATTTAATGGTCGATGCTTATACCTGGGGAAAGGTAAATCGCATTTCGCCAGAAGCCCCCGTTCCTGTAGTGAATGTTAGTAAGCGAGAATCTCGCTTAGGTGGCGCCGGAAACGTTGTACTAAATATCGCTAGCTTAGGTGCAAAAGCCTATGTTTGCTCGGTCATTGGGGATGATGCTACGGGCGAAACTTTGCAAGGAATCCTACAAGAAGCTGGTTTATCGACAGCTGGTATTATTGTGGAAAAGGGTCGTCCTACCACGATTAAGGAACGCGTTATCGCCGGATCACAACAATTAATTCGAGTAGATTCGGAAACAGAGGCACCCATTTCAGCTGCTTCATCGCAAGCTCTTTTGGCGCAAGTTAAGACTTGGTTGCCCGAGGTCGATGTGGTGCTTTTTGAGGATTATGACAAAGGGGTTTTAAGCGAGGGGCTGATTCAAGAGATTATCGCCTTAGCAAAGGCGCAGAATATTCCCACAGTCGTTGATCCGAAGAAAAAGAACTTTTTCGCCTATACGGGTGCGACCTTATTCAAGCCTAATTTACACGAATTGCGGGATGGGTTAGGCTTAGAGGCATCAGCAATAAAGCCGGAGAATATCGCGAAAACAGTAGCCGAGTTTAAAGCTGCACAATCCTTCATAGGTTTGTTTGTGACCATGTCAGAGCGCGGTGTTTATATGGATTTCAAGGAAGACCAAATTCAAATCCCAGCGCACATTCGCCAAATCGCCGATGTTTCTGGTGCCGGAGATACCGTTATTTCCATCGCGGCTTGTGCTCTTGCCGCAGGAGGATCCGCACAGCAAATCGCCGAGCTCGCTAATTTAGGCGGAGGCTTGGTTTGTGAGTCTTTGGGCGTAGTTCCGATCGATGTGGAATTGCTAAAGAAAGAGGCGGCAAAGATTTAATTCTTTACTCGTTTCCCTTGCTAATTTTCGAAATCTGTTTCCATAATTCTGGCTTAGCGTGGCGCACGACCTCGCCTATCACGATAACGGCTGGATTAGTTAAACCTTCTTTCGAAGCCATAGAGGCTAATTCTGCTGCGGTAGATATACCGACGCGCTGATTTTTCATCGTGCCGTTTTGGATAATCGCGGCGGAGATGTCGCCTTTGCCTAGACTTTGGCATAAATCCGCAATCTCTTTCAGTTTATTCATCCCCATGAGGATGACCAAAGTCGCAGATGACTGCAATCCTAACGTCAGGTCAGCCGTCAAAGAACCATCGGATTTCGTCCCCGTCATCACCCAAAAGCTCTCGTTCACCCCGCGAATCGTCAAGGGAATTTCGGCAGCACCCACCGCCGCATATGACGAGGAAATGCCTGGAATATAATCTGTTAAAAGTCCGAAGCCACGAGCAAATTCGATTTCTTCTTGACCACGTCCAAAGACAAAAGGATCGCCACCTTTCAGTCGAACCACGTGTCCTAAAGCGTAGGCTTTTTCCACGATCAATTTATTAATGGCGTCTTGTGAATGACTTTCTCCCGCACGCTTACCCACGTAAATTTGTTCGCAGGAAGGGGAGCAATGTTCTAATAAGGTTTTGTCGACCAAAGCATCATATAAAACCGCTTGCGCAGACGCGATTGCTTTGATAGCTTTCAAGGTTATTAACTCCGGATCACCCGGGCCAGCTCCTACCACCGATAATTTCGGGTGGGGTTCTAATTTTCTGAAATGACTTAAATTCTTCATAGGATTAAGAGCGGGCTATTTTAGCGGATTGTAAAAAGGCATAGGCTTGAGCGGTATAACTTGTGGCAAACTCGGCTGAAGGTTCGTTTTGGTTTATCTGCAAAACTAATTCAGAGAAAGTGGCAGCCTCAATGGCAAATTCTCCCGTTGCCACGAAGTTTTCATCGAACTTATTGATCACGGAAGTTTGGGTGGGAACCGAAATAGACTTGTCTAATAAGAGTGCTTTCGCCGCTGAAATATAGACGCTATAGGCATGGTAGATGGCATCCGCGTAACGTTTGTCTTCTAAAGCCGCTGCCGTCCATTCGTATTTCTCGTCCGACTCAAATAATAAAGTCGCCACTAAGTCGATCACGACACCCGCACATTCTCCCACACCGATTTCGGTAGCGAAGTTTTCTGATGCGCCCCAGTCGATGAAATCATCATTCACTAAAGTGCTTAAATCGGCAATCGGCTTTAATAAATCGTAGAAATATTTCTCGCCTTGGCGATCGTAATAGCTGTGGAAATATTCGTCAGCATTAGCGTTCTCTTCGAAGTTATTCAATAGCGTGCGCAATACTCTTGGTCCTCTTTTAGAAGGAACTTTTATTACTTTATCAGCGATTTTTCCTTCGCCATTTCCCAAAGTCGCCCCGCCTAATAGGACTTGCAAAGCCGGTAAAACGCGTTTGTCAGCGGCTTTCAACGATGAACCGTGGAAACCGATGGACGCCATACTATGTTGCCCGCAGGCGTTCATGCAGCCGGAAATTTTGATTTTCATCGCACTGTCGTGGATCAAAGACGGGAATTCTTCGGTGATGACCGCCTCTAATTTTGAGGTGATATTCGTCGAATCTGAGATCGCTAAATTACACGTGTCCGTTCCCGGGCAAGCCGTGATGTTCGCGATGGAATTCGCTCCCGGCGCGGCTAATTCGTGTGCGTCTAATACGGAATATACGTAGGCCAAATTCTCAGATGGCACATATTTCAACATCAAACCTTGGTTAATCGTGATGCGAACATCGTCGCCGATATAACCAGTTAAAGCCTCGATTAAAGAGCGAGAGGTAACACTTCCAATATTGCCATTCAGGATTCTTACGTAAACCGCATGGAATCCTTTTTGCTTTTGTTCAAAGGTATTCGTTGCTAACCAAGTAGCGTAAGCTTCAGTGGTAGGAGTAGCCACAGAGGCAACTAATGTAGGCGCTTCCACTTCCCAGGCAGATGCTGAAGGAATGGCAACTGAATGATTTTTTAAGGCTTTAGTTTCTGCTTGTACCAGATCCATAAAGGCTTCGAAACCGATCTTTTGGATCAAGAATTTCATGCGTGCCTTGTGGCGGGAATTGCGTTCGCCGTGGCGATCGAAAACACGTAAAATTGCTTCGATGAAGGGGATTACTTTGTCTTCCGCTAAGAATTCATGTGAAACGTGGGCTAGCATAGGTTGTGCGCCTAGGCCACCACCCACGACTACTTTGAACCCGCGTTCGCCGTTGATGATTTTGGGAATAAAACCCAGGTCGTGTAGGTAAGCTAAGGACGTATCTTCTTCTGTGTTCGAAAAGGAAATCTTGATCTTGCGCCCCATTTCTTGGCAGATCGGGTTGCGCAAAAAGTAACGAAATGCCGCATCTGCATGTGGGCTAACGTCAAATAATTCCTTCGGGTCGATTCCAGAAGTGGGGGAGGCCGTGATATTACGCACCGTGTTTCCACAAGCCTCGCGTAAAGTGATATCGTCTTCTTCTAATTTTGCCCAAAGTTCCGGCGTACGGTCCAGCGACACATAGTGAATCTGTATATCTTGACGCGTCGTTAAATGCAGGTTTCCCGTTGAGTATTCGTCTGAAATGTCCGAAATCCGCTTCCATTGGCGAAATTGAATCTTGCCATAAGGTAATTTAATGCGGATCATCTGCACCCCTTGTTGGCGTTGTCCGTAGACACCGCGCGCGAGACGAAGACTTCTGAACTTCTCCTCGTGAATCTCGCCAGCCTTGAATTGAGCGATTTTTTTCGCTAAATCCAGGATGTCTTTTTCAACAACGGGGTTTTCTATCTCAGAGCGGAAACTTTGCATAATTAAATCTTGAAAGGTGCATAAAGTCTATATAATATATAGAGTAGGTGCAAATCTACGAAATTACCTTTTATTGCCAAAGAATTTTTATATTCGTTTTCATAAATCTTTAAACCATGAAAAAATTATTAACGATTCTTTTTTGCGCTTTAACTCTTTCACTTACGGCACAAATCGGGAAAGACCCGGCTGGCGTGCAAGTCGTGAAGACGAAACATGCCATTACGATCGCCGGAAAGGTGATTAATTACACGGCGACCACCGGTTACATGCATATGAAGGCAGATACGGGTAAGGTTTTGGCCAAAATCTTCTTCACCTACTATTCCAAAGACGACGAAGACGGAGCCAAACGCCCCGTCACTTTTACCTTCAACGGTGGCCCAGGCTCCGCCTCTTTATGGTTACACATGGGCGGCGTAGGCCCTAAGCGCGTAGTCTTGAAAGACGACGGCACCGCCACCGCAGCCCCTTATTCCTACATTCCGAACGAATTTTCGTGGTTAGACAAAACGGATTTAGTCTTCATCGACCCCGTTTCGACCGGCTATTCCCGCGCCGTGGGCGAACCCGCTAGCAAATACCACGGTTACGTGGAGGATATCAAATCCGTAGGCGATTTCGTACGCAACTTCTTAGGTCGCTATGATCGCTGGGCCTCGCCTAAATTCCTAGCCGGCGAAAGCTATGGAACTACCCGTGCTGCAGGATTATCGAAATTCTTGCAAGACGAACACCGCATCTATATTAATGGGGTAATCTTAATTTCTGCTGTCTTAAACTTTGGCACAAACGATTATAACATCGGAAACGACCTACCTCGCGCCCTTTATATTCCATCGTATACCGCTGCTGCCTGGTACCATAAAAAATTAGCTCCTGCTTTACTAGCGAGACCTATTGCAGACGTATTAAAGGAATCCGAGCAATGGGCGATAGGCCCTTATGCGACGGCATTAATCAAAGGTGGCTGGATGTCTGACGCAGAAAAATCTGCCATCGCTGAAAAGATGGCCTATTATACGGGCCTCTCCAAAGAGCTTTGCCTTCAAGCCAACTTGCGCGTAGAGGAGAACCGCTTTTACAAAGCCTTGCGCCGCGCGGACGGACTTTCAGTAGGTCGTTTAGATGCGCGCTTCACTGGTCGCAACCTAGACGATGCCGGCGAATATGTGGATTTCGATCCTTCTTTCGCGAATATCGACGGGCCTTTCACCGCCACCATCAATGATTATTTATCCAAAGAATTGAAGTTCACAGAGGAGAAAGGCTATAACGTCTTCGGCGAAGTATACCCTTGGTCTTATAAGAACGTACAGAACAAATACTTGAACGTGGCTGAGAGTCTTCGTGATGCAATGGCCAAAAACCCGAACCTCAAAGTCTACCTTGGCTGTGGCTACTATGATTTCGCAACTCCGTATTTCACGGCGGTCTACGACATCGAGCATATGTTCTTGCGTCCCGAACAACGTGCCCGCGTAGACATTAAATACTACGAATCAGGCCACATGTACTATATCCACAAACCATCCTTGATCCAATTCAAGAAGGATATTGATTCCTTTTTCGATTCGTCGAAATAATTTGCTATTTTTGCAACCCCACGGGCGCTCATAGAGGGGTGTCCGAGTGGTTTAAGGAGCACGCTTGGAAAGCGTGTGTAGGTCTCAAGCTTACCGAGGGTTCGAATCCCTTCCCCTCTACAAAGCCTCTCAGCGTTAGCTGAGGGGCTTTTTTATTAGAGAAAACGGCGGAATTTTAATTCCGTAAGTTTTCGAGAATAAAAAAGCATCACTATTCGCGAAGCGAATGGTGACAGGCTTTGTGCTAGATGCCCTACGGGCTGACAGCGGAACGGAGTGGAGCTGTCACTCCCGACGTTCCGGGAAATTTTAATACTCTATTTTTTATGTTTGAGCGTATTGATTCGAAAAGTTTCCGTTAAATAAATCAGTGCAATTAATATTTGTAAGAGTATTTAAATTCACTAAATTTAAAAAGATAGTCTCTCTGATTTTAATCATAAGCCTAATTGCTATTTCTCCTATTAGACATTTGTTCATTTTATGAAACTTGCGGATGCTTTTTCTAGATATGTTTTAACCCAAGGACAATCAAATCTGATTGAAAAAATAGAAGAATTTCTTGAGGGTAGCTCAACCTGTTTTTTGCTTAAAGGCTATGCCGGAACAGGAAAAACATTCATGATGAAAGGACTTACGGATTATCTATCTGGCAACAATAGAAGTTTTCGGATTTCTGCTCCAACTGGAAGAGCCGCTAAGGTAATTTCAAAAAAGACCAAGCAAAAAGCGTATACGATTCATAAAACCATATATTCAAGTAAAGACTTGAAAGAGTTCAAGGTATTACAAGAAGACGGATCTGAAACCTATAAGTTCTATTACGAATTAAAAAATAATGAGGATACAGTAAATACAATTTACATAGTTGATGAATCATCAATGCTTTCAGATGTGTACTCTGAGGGTGAATTTTTTCGTTTTGGAACTGGTTTCCTATTAAGAGACTTCATGAGATATGTGAACTTCGATAATAATGATCACAGTAAGAAGGTTATTTTTATAGGAGATATTGCTCAGTTACCGCCAGTAAATATGAGTTTTTCGCCTGCTTTGGATTCAAAGTACTTAAAAGAAATATGTCAAGTTGAATCAACTGAATTTGAACTTACTGATGTTATTAGACAAAATAGTAGTAGTGGAATTTTATATAATGCTACTAAACTACGTGAATCGTTGCATGATAAGGTTTTCAATAAACTTAGTATTGATTATAATTTCAAGGATATAATTAAAACAGAATCGGAAGAAATACTTATCAAATATCTAGAAGCTTGTCATAATTCGATAGATGACGAAACAATAATAGTCGCCTACTCTAATTCGTCTGTTAAGGAATATAATGATTTTGTTAGAAGTCATTTTTTTCCTAATCAGCCACTTCTGAGTGTGGGAGATAAGATTATTTTAGTAAGTAACAATTATAATTACCCGCAAATAGAATTATTAAATGGAGATTTTGGCTTCGTAAAACAAGTCTTTTCTTCTAATGAAATTCGAGATGTAAAATTAAAAAGAAAGGGTAAAGATGGAAAAATAGCTGAGGTTGATATTAAATTGTCATTCAGAAATGTAATAATTGCATTTACAGATGAGGAGCAAATAATTCACAATGTCGAATGTAAGATACTAGAGAATTTGCTTTATTCACACAAGAGGGATCTTAGTTCAGATGAGTCCAAAGCAATTTATATTGACTTTAAAATTCGACATAGTTTATTAAAACCTGGCACAAAAGAATTTAAAGATGCTTTGAGATCAGATCCTTATTTTAATTCGCTAAAAATTAAATTTGGGTATGCAATTACTTGTCATAAGTCCCAAGGGGGTGAGTGGAAGAATACCTTTTTAAATTGTAAATCGTCAATGGGGTATTCTAATCCTAGTTATTTTCGTTGGCTTTACACAGGAATGACAAGGGCAAAAGAAAATTTGTATTTGATTGATGATCCCAATTTAATTTATGAAAAGAGTCCTGGATTTAAACAGAAATTTGATAATGTCTCAACTCGGACTGATATAATTGTATTGAGTGGTGAGATTTTGGAAGTTGAAATTCCATTTGAAATTCCTAATGAAATACCATTTTTAAAAAATATATTTTTGGCCGTAATTGATGTCGTAAAGGAAGTTGATATTAATGTTAGTTCGGTTAAACACACTAGTTACTTGGAACATTATACTTTTTCTCAAGGTAATGAAAATGTCGTTTTTAAATTTCATTATAATACCAAGAATAAAATTACCCGAATTGAGAAGCCATCAACGGATAGTCAATTGATAGATTTTTTAGGTGCCATATTATTAAAACTTGAAACAAAAACCATAATAATTCAAGAAGAAAGTGACAATTTGATAAACGAAACAAATTTTCAATTTGAATCCTCTTTTTTGAAAGAATTTTACGAGAAACAATTATCAATGCTGAATGGAAGCGGAATTATAATATCGGAGATTGAACATAAGCAATATCACGAATTGTATGTTTTCAAAAGAAATGGTTTAACCGCATCGTATAAATTTCACTATAACGGGAAAGGGGAATTTGGAAGAGTTGAGCTAATTCACAATAGGACAACAGGGCTGTCTGAAGAAATTAACTCAATTATCTCTAACAATAAGGAAGGATAATATGGCAACATTGTTCGATTTCAGTCAAGCAATATCTAAACTCAACAGAGAGAGAAGATTCGGAGATACTTTGAAGTTTTTTAAAGAAGGCAAAAACGAGTTTTCTCCAGAACAAATTGGATTAAATAAGTATATCGTTTTTGAGATCATTTCAGCGTTAATTGAAACCAATCATTACGATGTTATTTTTTCATTCATTGAGCAGTATAGTGTGGTTTTAGACCCGTCTAATTTTTCGTATTTACTTAAAAAATTCAAAGATAAACCATCTGTTAATTGGATTGTAGTAAATAAGTTTTGTGATTTAGTTTCTGTGGATTCCCTAAACACTGAATGCAGAACTATAGAAGTTGAGCGAAAGGGTGTAAAGAAACCAATGGAGCTTGCATCTAACAAAGAGGATTGGTATGCAGTAAAAACAAAAGCTCTTTTTGAAACACAACAATATCAGGATTGTTTCGATCTCTCAAAAAAAGCGCTTGAATCATTTGATAAATTTCATTATTCAAATGAGATTTGGTTTGCTAGAAGAATTGCATTATCAAAAAAGAATCTCGGAAATTCCACAGAAGCTTTAAACGAACTACTCTTAATTTTGAGACGTAAAAAGGAGTGGTTTATCCAAAATGAAGTAGCCCAAATTTATAAGGAGAATGGAGACAACAACAAGGCTTTTGAATTTGCAATTAGTGCAATTAACAACTTTGGAGACCTTGAGTATAAAGTAGGTTTAATTGCACTTATAGCAGAACTATTGGAGTTGAAAGAAGAGAAAGAATTATCGTTCAAACATTATTCTTTATCAAAACTACTGAGACTAAATGAAGGTTGGAATGTTCCTAATTCAGTTATTTCCGCATTATCAAATTTTTCTTTTGAACAAATTCCAAATGAAAAGTTACCTGATTTAACAAAGGAATTGAAAAAATATTGGAATAGTTTTAAGATCCAAGAACCAACGTTTAAACCAACCCCTATTAAATTGCAAACTGGTAAAATTAGTAAGATTTTAAATAATGATGAAAGAGGTATCGATGGGTTTATTAGTTATGATGTGAATAAATCAATCTATTTCAGATTGAGTGCTGAAAGTGAAATAAAAAATCTTTTAAAGGTTGGAGTAGATTTAGAGTTTAAGATAATTCCTGCAAAGGAAGGCAAGAAAGAGAGAGCTTCATCGATAAACATTAAATAATGACAATATGGTAATTGCAACTAAATATTTTCGTTTATTAATATCCTACTTTCAGAAAAGTGATAGACTTAGACACTGTGATGGGTTCAAGTGGGAATGCCCGCCATTATGCTTATTTTGAATTAGGCCAACTTAATCAAGCCAAAGCTTGGATGGCGAAAACCCTTCTCCAATTTCCAGAAGAAGGCAATTATTACGATGCCGCTTGTTTATATTCGTTAATGAAGTTGCCCACTCAGTCAATTGCGTACTTAGACACCGCTTTCATAAAAGGCTACCGTGATTTTGAACATCTAGCAAAGGATGATGACTTGGATAACGTCCGAAATTTACCCGAATTCAAATCGCTGATCACCCGCTGGAAGGCAAAATTTGCTTCGACGAAGCTGGTAGGGGTTGCCGGCGAAAAATCGGGAAATCGAATTGTGGGTACGTATGTGATTCCATTTAAACCTGATGGCGGTGGCACCTTTGAAGTGAAAAGTAAAATCAACGGCTTGCCCCTAAACATGACTTTCGACACTGGAGCATCTGATATTTTGATATCACAAACGGAGGTAGACTTCATGCTGAAGAACGGCTATTTAACCGAACAAGATTTTATTGGGACTAATAATTATTACACCGCTAATGAGGAGAAAATCGAGGCACGAACTGTAATGCTGCGCCAGGTAGAAATAGGAGGTTTAGTGCTACACAATGTGCGTGCTGCAGTAATAAAAAATAGAAAGGCCGGTATGCTTTTTGGCCAAAGCGCCTTAAGTCGCTACGGTAAAATCACGATCGATAATCAGAAGAAACAGATAATTTTGACGGGGGATGGAAAATAAAATGCTCCCTTTTTTCTTCCTTCTCTTCTTCGCCTGTATGGGCGCATTGGTTTGGTCTCAACTCAAACCTAGGAAATCAAGAAATCCTTGGGCTCTAGGTTCTGCCTACGACGTGCGCGGCATAGATCTATCCCACCACAATGGCCGGATCAATTACGATGAATTAGACTCGCTCGATTTTGTGTTTCTGAAGGTGACAGAGGGAATTACCTTAACAGATAGGGACTTTTCAAAGCACTATCAGGCCTTTCGCGAAAAAGAAATCGCCATAGGTGCCTATCATTTTTTTAGATTTGACATTGACGGTAAATCTCAAGCGCGACATTTTTTAAACCATTTAGCAGGGAAAGAATTCCAAATCCCCTTAGTGGTAGATGTAGAGCAAGAAAACAATCCAATCCTTCCGCGCGAAAAAGTAATCGCTCGTCTACGCGCTTTTGTAAAAGAAATTAAACGACACACCGGCATAAAGCCCATCATCTACACCAATGGGATCGGATACTCGGATTTTATTAGCGATGATTTTGATGACCACACCCTGTGGCTGAGCTCTACCAATTCCTGGCGACCAGCCATGATGGATTGTACTTTTTGGCAGTTCAATATCAAAGCGGATCTATCCGCCATCACCCACGACGTCGACTTAAATGTCTTTCGCGGTTCACGCGAGGAGTGGGTGGAGTATCTTAGGGAGAATAAGCCGTTTAAGGTATCAAGTAACTGATAATCTTTATTAGTTATCATCTCTATTCTTGTAGTTAGTGATCTCATCGGCTACTTTCATAGCAGATTAATTAAACCTTTAAAAAGATCGTCTTTTTGAAAATTATACGTACAAATTAATTATATTTGCACGTATAAAATCTAAAAGCTATGGATGCTAAACTAACTTTAAAGCTGGATCAAGATGTAATTGAGCAAGCTAAAAATTACGCTAAAATGAAAAATACAAGTCTTTCTCAGCTAATTGAGTCTTATCTAGGGATGTTAGTGGAGCCTCGACCAATTCTTGAAGTTACCCCTTTTGTGAAAAGTTTATCAGGCGTAGTCAACCTGCCGGAGAATTTTGATTCAAAAGAAGCATACAAAAAATATATCCAAAACAAATATTCGCAATAAAATGACAAACGTATTTGTTGACACGGATGTATGTATTGACCTTTTGTCTGGAAGGCAGCCATTTGCTAAACCGGCTGAAATTTTATTTTCACTTGCCGATCTAGGTAAGATAAAAGTGTATGTATCCTCTCTTACTTTCTCCAATATCGATTATGTTTTACGGTCTCAATATTCAAGTAATCAATCTCGGCTTACTTTGTTGAAATTTAAAACACTTGTTCATGTTTTGCCGGTTGATAGCAAGACCATTGACTTAGCCATAGCCTCCGATTTTATTGATTTTGAAGACGCGATACAATATTGTTGTGCCTTGGAAAATCACCTAACAATCATCGTGACTAGAAATTTGAAGGACTTTAAAAAGGCAAACATCCAGGTAGTAAATCCCGAAACATTTATCGCATTAGATTTATAATTTACCTTTCATTTTTAAACTTAAAAGTTAATATTTACCTAAAATAAATAAACCTATAAGTTAATATGAAAAACCTCATCATCTTCTTCCTCCTATTAAACTTCTCCGCCCAAGCACAATGGGTCGAACTATTAAATGGTCGCGACTTATCCGGCTGGAAAATGAGTGAGAATCCCAACTCATTCCAAGTGCAAAATGGCGAACTAGTAGTAGCAGGACCACGCGGACATCTTTTTTATGATGGTCCCGTGGGCAATCATAATTTCCAAAACTTCGAAGTAAAAGCAATCGTGAAAACATACCCTGGTGCAAACTCTGGCTTGTATGTTTGTACGGCGTTCTTAGAAAACAACTGGCCTTCTCAAGGTTATGAAAT
>CAMDSI010000042.1 GCA_945906915.1 Spirosoma fluviale
TATGGCGGCTTAATGTCTGATAAAGAGATTGCGTCCGTTCTTACCTATGTTCGAAATTCATTTGGCAATAAAGCAACGCCTATCGACCCGGAGAAAGTAAAGGAAGTGCGAGCTAAAATTGCCTATAAAAATGACTTATATAATGCCAAAATGTTATTATCTGAACACCCTATCGAAAAATAAGCATGAAAAAACTACGTCCTATTTTTCTTACCCTTGTACTTATTTTGTCGGCCTGCATGCCGAGTTTTTCGCGTGAACAGGGCCCTGTACAAGCGAAGAAGCCCCTGGTGGTTTTTGTTTGTGGTGACCATGAATACTCAGGTGAGAACACGCTTCCCTTATTAGCTGCGGTTTTGGAAAAACAATATGGCTTTCGGACGAAGGTATTAAAATCGTTTCCGGATCAAAATGCGGAGCGAGACATACCCGGTTTAGAAATATTAGCGGAGGCAGATTTAGCTATATTTTTCCTTCGCTGGCGCCTACTTCCAGCAGATCAAGTGGCCCACATAGAGGCCTACTTAAAATCTGGAAAGCCGATCATGGGATTTAGGACAAGCACACATTCGTTTAACTATCCGAATACAGATCCATTAGTTGCCTATAATGGCTTTGCTGAAAGAGCCTTCGGAGCGCCTCCCGGCTGGGGTGGTCCCTCCCAGCATACACATTATGGCCATAATGCAAGTACGGATGCCACGATCATCGCAGACAAAGCAAAGCACCCGATATTAACGGGTGTAGATCCTGCTTTTCATGTCAGGTCATGGCTATACCGTGTTTTACCTGATTATCCTGCCAAAGGAACCGATTGGCTACTCATGGGCAAAGCGGTGAATCCCGATAAGCCAGCGGTAGATCAACCCATCGCCTGGACGTGGGAAAATCAATACAAAGGAAAAGTATTTTTTACCACCATGGGACATCCGGAGGATTTTTCAGTGGAATCTTTTCAGCGACTTGTTGTCAATGCCGTTCATTGGGAATTAGGCCTGAAAGTCCCACAGACATGGGCAGGTAAATTAGCTATTAATGTTCCTTACAGAGGAATGGTCAACTCAAAATAGTCATACAATGAAATACCCGATTGCAATGAACACGCTGGTCTATGGACCCGACATGAATGAATCGATCATCCAGCATTTAGCCTATATCAAAGAAGTGGGTTATGAAGGAGTGGAGATACCCATTTTTGTGGTAGACCAGGAATATTGGAAACCTTGGAAAGCGGAAATAGATCGCCTGGGTTTAACCGTTTTCACGGTTACTTTTTTAGGAGCGGATATGAACACCATTTCTTCAGATCCTGCCGTGCGTCAAAAAGGGGTAGATTTTCTTAAAAAGGCCGTCGATATTACCGCTTATTTAGGAGCGTCCTATCTTTCTGGGCCTTTTCATTCTGCATTAGCGGTGTTTTCGGGGGCGGCACCGACCCAACAAGAATTAGATTGGTCGAAGGAAAGTATGTTAGCCGTGGCGGATCATGCCAAAGAAAAAAAGGTGATTTTAGGATTAGAATATTTAAATCGATTTGAAAATTATGTAGTGAGTTCCGCAGACCAACTATACAGTTTGGTTAAAGCGATTAATCATCCAAATGTCAAGATCATGTTTGATACATTTCATGCGCACATCGAAGAATTCAATACAGGTGAAGCCATGGTCCGCATTGCGGATGAGGTGGGACATATTCAATTATCGGAAAGCACTCGTGCCACCTTAGGTGAGGGACAAGTGCATTGGGATAATGTATTTACACATTTGGAGAAAATGAATTACAAAGGATGGTTAGTCGTAGAGGCCTTTACTCCTTTATTGCCTGCTGCCTGTATCTGGCGTAAAAATTATACGACAGAGGCTGAATTGATCTTAAAAAGTTACCAACATATTCAAAAGCATTTAGCGCGGTAATTGCTTTTTTGACTAAGACGAAGTCGACTAAGCGACAAAGTCGCGACTAAAAATAGTAAATATCGCTATTCTTTTCTCCTGACTCTATTAATTCAAGACAAAACGCTCCGCGTTTAATCTTGAATTAAAGCAGTCGGTTTTGTCGTATTATACAACTCATACCAATCCTGGTGATCCATCTCGATTTCGAATGCATCCACGATGTTTTGGATACGCTTTTCTTCCAAGGTACCGATTAATGGCAAAGCGCCTAATTTGATCAGCCAAGCGACAGCAACGGATTCGATATTGCTATCGTATTTCGTGGTCATTTCGTTTAGCTTCTTGCGCAATTTCAAGGCCTGCTCGTCTGTTCCATTTTCGATGCGACCTCCTGCTAAAGGCGAAACCGCTAAAGGACGCATGTATTTTTGCTTGATATAATCCACGACTCCGTTATCTAATGCACTTGTGTTTAACAAGTTCAAGTCGATGTGGTTAGAAACGATGGGGATGTTTAAGAAGGAAACTAATAATTGGTGTTGGTAAACCGAGAAGTTCGAAACGCCGATGTTTTTTACTTTTCCGGAGCTCTTTAATTTCTCTAATGCTAAAGCCGTCGCCTCGATGTCCGATAAAGGATCTAATTGGTCTAATAAAAAGACGTCCAAATAGTCCGTTTGCAAGTTGCGAAGCGAGTTTTCAACGGAAGCCGTAATGTGGGCTGCAGAGGTATTTACGTGCGCTACACGGATGTCTGGTCTCGCTGGGGAAGGGATGTTGACTCCGCATTTAGAGAACAAAACTATGTCAGAACGTTGGATGGATTTTTTTGCCAAAAGCTCCCCGAAGGTTTTCTCCGCCGTATATTGTCCATAGCGATCTGAATGATCGAAGGTGTTTATACCTTTATCTAGACAGAAATGTACGATTTCGTCCATTTTCCTGTCTTCTTTTTCCCATCGCCAGAAGCCGTAAATGGCTGGTGAAACTTTGGGACCTGCGTCACTTAAATAGACTTTTTTCACGAATTAATTATTTTAGAGGCGGCTAATAAATCATCCACTAAATGTGTGGCTTTGGTTTCGGTTCCTGCTGGGGCTAAACGTATGGTACGCAGACCAGCGCGGGTTCCAGCTGTAATATCACGTTCATGGTCACCTACCATCCAGGAGGCCTCCATATCGACCTCGTATTTCGCTGCGGCTTTCTCGATCAATAAGGATCCAGGTTTGCGCGTCAGCGAATGACTATCAAAGTTTTCGTGGTAAGGGCAAAAATAGATGTCATCTAATTTCACTCCCGTTCCTTCTTGGATCGCATCATGGATTAAATACACGTCTTCGCGTTTGTAAATGCCTTTTGCGATACCACTTTGGTTAGTAATAACAATTAATAAATACCCCGCATCTTTCAAGGCTTGTAAGCCTTCTTTCACGCCGGGTGGGATCACAAAGTGGCCTAAATGGTACACGTAATCTACGCGATCGACATTTAGAACGCCATCGCGATCTAAAAAAATGCACTTATTCATTTAATGCTAATTTAGGCAAATAAAGCAGCTAAGCGGCTCCAAGGAATACGGCTTAAAATCAATACCAAACCAAGGCCATTTAATAACCACATGTTTTTGAATTTAGCAGCATCGGTAATAGCTTTCTTGTTTTTGGCATTAACAATCGTCGCTAAAATAATCGCAATGACGTTAACTGTAACGTGTTCAACTAAAATTAAGCGTGTGGCTGAATCCTTCATCGCTGCGCCAAAATCAGCAAAAGCTGCCGTTGTAACTGGGCTAAGAGCAAGATAAAGCACTAAACCGATCAATAATTGCGTGTGCAAGGAGATCATGTAAAACAAGCCGACTTTACGATCAGATTCCGTAAATGTTTTGCCTGTTAATCCTTTGTAAATAGATAAAATTCCTAGCGCTAACACGACTAGAAACAAGATCGAGTGAATGGTTACGAATGATGAATACATATGAGTGTGTTTAATTTTATCAAAGATACAAAAAGCCTTCGTAACGTGACCTTTGTTACGTTTAATCGTCTAATTTTCTTTACCTTTGGGCATAAATTACCCGATTCTATGTCTAATCCCAGCAAGCTTACGGCCTTAATTAATGCCCGTTGCCCACACTGCCATGAGGGCCGCCTGTTTAAATACAAGTGGTGGAATGTGTTCAATTTCGCCCAAATGCATGAACACTGTCCCTCCTGTGATGTTCGCTACGAAGTAGAGCCAGGATTTTTTTATGGTGCCATGTATATTTCCTATGCCTTCACGGTGGGAATTATGTTAGTAGGCGGAATTTTAGTTTTTAATTTTCTAAATGATCCTCCCGCAATGGGCTATGTGGTGCCTATTACGACCGTTTCACTCCTGCTAGTGCCGTCTAATTTTAGGACAGCTCGGGTATTATTTATACATTGGTTCTCTGGTTTAAAATACGATCCAAGCGCTGCTGCTAAGCATGAAAATTCTTGATTATTACATTTTAAAGAAATTTCTGAAGACCTACGTTTTCGCCGTTTTCATCATTGTATTAATTGTGATGGTGATTGACTACACGGAGAAAATCGACGATTTCATCCGAAAACAAGCACCTATTCGGGAGATTCTCCTTGATTATTATCTGAATTTCATTCCCTATTGGGCCTCCTATATCAGTCCACTGATGGTCTTTATTGCGACCGTTTTCTTCACGGCTAATCTGGCTGCGAAGACCGAAATCATTGCGATTTTGAGTTCAGGTGTTAGCTTCACTCGTTTGATGCGCCCCTATTTAATTGGGTCCGGAATTCTAGCCGTGGGAACTTTCATTATGATCGGTTGGGTAGTGCCAAACGCGAACAAGATTCGCGTTCCATTTGAGCATAAATACATCAATAATACCTACTATTTCGATAAGCGAGACGTACACATCAAGATCTCTCCTGATGTCTATGCCTATTTGGAAACCTACGATAATACGACGAATACAGGCTATCGATTCAGTTTAGAGCGTATTGTGGGGACGGAAATCAAGGAAAAGCTGATGTCGGATCGCATCACTTGGGACTCCACTTCGAAGAAGTGGACGATTCACGATTACCGAATTCGAACTACGGGAGCGACTAAAATGAAATTTGGGTCTAAGATCGATACGACGCTGAATTTATTGCCAAAAGACTTCGAAAATAAGCATTTATTGCATGAAACCTTCACTCTTCCAGAGTTAAACGAGCACATTGATTTAGTGCAATCTCGTGGTGCAGACGGCATCGAAGTCTTTCTAATTGAAAAATACCTTCGCTTCGCTAATCCTTTTTCCGTGATGATCTTAACGATTATCGGCTTCCTGGTTTCCGCCAGAAAAGCACGTGGTGGCGTAGGCTTCCAAATCGCTTTAGGCTTTAGTTTGGCCTTCATCTACATCCTCTTCTTTATGATGAGCAAGGGGATTGCGGAAGGGGGAGGAATGCCGCCTTTGCTAGCTGTTTGGCTGCCTAATCTGGTTTTCTCAGCCGTGGGCGTGGGGCTTTATTATACTATCCCGCGTTAAAAATGAGACAGGCACCGCGTCTTCTCGATTATTTCAAGATACATTTTATCGTCATTTTATATGCGTTCACTGCCATTTTGGGGAACGCGACGAATGCGAATGCGTTAACGATTGTTTTCTTTCGTTGCGTGATTGCAGCCGCAGGATTAGGGTTGATTTTGGCGGCTTCTAAAGAATCGTTTCGAGTTCCCTCTTCCGTTGTAAAGATTTGGCTATTGAATGGAGTGTTTGTTTCACTTCACTGGCTTTTGTTTTTCGGGGCTGCTAAAGTTTCTACCGTCGCCATGTGTCTCGCTGGCCTTTCCACCCAAACATTTTGGACTTCTATTTTAGAGCCTATCGCTAAGAAACAGCCTATCGCTAAGATCGAAGTCTTCCTCGGAATCTTAGTTATAATCGCGCTAGGTATCATTTTTTCGGTCGAACCGGGACAATGGATTGGCTTGGTGATGGGAATTGGGGCTGGATTTTTTGGGGCGCTATTCTCTGTCATTAATGGTAATTATACCCATACGCACGACCCTAAATTGATCACCGTTTATGAGATGGTCGCGGCGGGTTTTGTCACCGGTGCAGTGTGGTTAAGCGGCCTGTTAGGCGGTTCGCCCGGATTTGTTCCGATGGGGCTGGACTGGCTTTGGATTGGGATTTTAGCGGTCGTTTGTACCGTTTACGCGTACACTGAGACCATACATTTGTACAAGGTTTTCTCCGTATTTTCGATTAATCTGGTCATCACGCTCGAGCCCGTTTATGGGATTTTGTTGGCGGTCTTTATTTTTGGCGCGAAAGAAGTCATGCAACCCGCCTTCTACTGGGGAACAGGACTGCTGGTGCTGACGGTGATGGTGCATCCTTTTTTGTCGCGGAGCGACAAAAAACAGTAGTCAGTGGTCAGTAGTCAGTAGACAGTGGTCAGTAGACAGTAGTCAGTAGACAGTAGACAGTGGTCAGTAGACAGTAGTCAGTGGTCAGTAGTCAGTAGACAGTAGTCAGTAGCCAGTGGTCAGTAGACAGTAGCCATTTACCATTCACCACTTACCATTTACCATTCATTCACCACTTACCATTTCCAATCTCTACTCTCTACTCTATAATCTCTACTCTCTAATCTGAGTCAGGACAGCCGGGTAGATTTACCCAAATTTTTCTTTTATATTTAGTCGTTCTTGTGACCTGCGGACTCTTTTCCTCCGGACTGTCTACTGAATGATTGAAATTTATACAATATGAAAAAATATAACGTTGCGATTGTCGGACTAGGTTTTGGTGCAGAGTTTATTCCGATTTATTTGAAGCATCCGTTGGCTCATCTATATGCGATTTGCCAGAGAAATGAAGAAAAACTCAACTCCATCGGGGATGCCTATGGGATCGAGACGCGCTACTCGGATTTTGAGAAGCTACTACAAGACCCGAATGTAGATGTCGTTCACATCAATTCGCCGATTCACTTGCATGCAGAACAGACGCTAAAAGCGCTAAACGCAGGGAAACACGTGGCTTGTACGGTGCCTATGGCGACGACCGTGGAAGAATGCAAGGCGATCGTGGAGGCAAGCAAGCGCATGGGTAAAAAATACATGATGATGGAGACCGTGGTGTATGCGCGCGAGTTTTTGTACATCAAAGAATTATACGAAAAGGGCGAGCTAGGCAAGATTCAATTCTTGAAAGCGTCTCACCAACAAGATATGGATGGATGGCCGGATTATTGGCCAGGATTGCCTCCGATGCATTATGCGACACACTGCGTAGGTCCGGTGGCTGGTTTATTGCGCTTGGAATCAGAATATGTTTCTTGCTTCGGATCGGGTACGATTCGGGAAGAATTGATACAGCACTATAATTCTCCATTTGCGGTGGAATCAGCGCACATTAAGTTCCGTGATTCGGATTTGAGCGCGATGGTATACCGTTCGCTGTTCGACGTGGCGCGTCAATACCGCGAGAGTTTTGAAGTATATGGTTCGAAGAAATCGGTGGAATGGCCTTTAATTGAAGGCGAAGAATTAGTGGTGCATACGGCGAAAAAAGCGGAGCCAGAGATTCCATCCAAAGTTCCTACACCTGATTTTGCCCATTATTTGCCAGAAGAAATTCAACGTTTCACCACGAAAGGGGTGTATGATGAAGACGATAATACCCACCTTTCGTTTACGCAAGGTGGCGGACACGGCGGGTCGCACCCGCATTTGGTGAACGAATTCTTGCAGGCTTTGGCGGCAGATCGCGATCCATTCCCGAATGCACCGCAGTCCGCTAACTGGACTTCGGTAGGTATATTAGCTCACGAATCTGCTCTTCAAGGCGGAAAAATCATTGAAATTCCTAAATTCTAAGTCATGCGTTTTCTCTTATTTGCTGCGGCACTCTTGTTTCAATTTTCGGTTTCGGCTGCTCCTGGCAGACGCCTCGAATTATTGTTTTTAGGCGATAAAGGCCACCACAAACCCTTTGACAGATATCCTGCGCTGCAATCTGCGGTAGGAATCAAGGGGATGAATATCACTTACACGGAATCTTTGAAGGATTTGAATGAGGCCTATTTGAATAAATTCGATGCCTTGGTGATTTTTGCGAACCACGATTCGATCGCGGCACCGCAGGAAAAAGCGCTGTTGAATTATGTGGCTTCGGGTCACGGTTTGGTGGCAATTCACTGCGCTTCATTTAACTTCCGGAATTCGAAAGAGTTTGTCAAAATGGTGGGCGGTCAGTTTTGGCGTCACGGAATGGATTCGATTCGCGTGAAAAACGAGGCGAATACCTATGTGAAGATCAAGACGGTCGATGAGACCTATTTGCACAGCGCTTTGCAGCCGGATAACCAGATTTGGCAATCTAGAATTATAGGACCTGAGCAGGCCAAAGATAAGCCCGGTGCCACCACCGAACCCTACACTTGGACGCGTACCTACGGAAAAGGAAATGTATTTTACACAGCCTATGGTCACGACGAGCGCACCTGGGAGACCGAAGGGTTTCAGGATCTAGTGACGCAAGGAATCCTACATGCGGTAGGGGCAGAAAAAAGAGCCTTATTAACCGCATTGAACATTCCGGTATTGAAATACCGCGAAGCGAAATTGCCTAATTATGAGAAACGCGAAGGCGCTCAATTACAGCAATTACCTTTAAGTCCAGAAGAATCAGTGAAGTTTATTCAGGTTCCGGTGGACTTTAATTTGCAAGTTTTTGCCTCAGAACCGAATGTGATGCACCCGATTGCGATGGCTTGGGATGAGCGTGGACGTTTGTACGTGTTGATCACGAAAGACTATCCAAACGAACGCAAAGAAACGGGAGGTAGCGATTACATTTTATTGTGCGAAGACACGAACAAAGATGGCAAAGCAGATAAATTCACGAAATGGGCGGAAGGCCTAAGCATTCCTACGGGGATGGTATTCGCAAATGGAGGCTTGATTATTTCTCAGGCGCCTCACATGATCTTGTTGAAAGACACAAATGGCGATGATGTGGCGGATGAGAAGAAGATTTTATTCACCGGTTTTGGAACAGGTGATACGCACGCTGGACCGTCGAATTTGCATTATGGATTCGATAACTGGATCTGGGGTTGCGTAGGTTATTCAGGTTATAAGGGCAAAGTGGGAGCGGATTCGCTTCAATTTGCACAGGCATTCTTCCGCTTCAAGGCAGATGGATCGAAGATGGAGCACATGACGACGACTTCGAATAATACCTGGGGCTTCGACTTCAACGAGGCAGGCGATGTGTTTGGATCGACGGCAAACAACGCGCACGGCTGGTATATGGCCATTCCGCACCGCAATATTTGGCATGCGCCTATGACCTTAAATGGTTCCAAAAATACGGATACGCACAAGGACATGCGGACGATTACGAAGAAAGTGCGTCAGGTGGATGTTTTTGGTGGATTTACGGCAGCGGCTGGGCATAATTTCTATTCTGCGCGCTCGTTCCCGAAAGAATATTGGAACCAAATCGCTTTCGTCTCAGAACCAACAGGTCACGTGATTCACCAGAATCGCCAAGTACCGACGGGTTCCGATTTTAATGACAAAGAAGCCTTCAACTTCCTAGCTGGGGCTGACGAATGGGTGTCTCCGGTGTTTGCGCAGGTGGGTCCGGATGGAGCTGTTTGGGTAGCGGATTGGTATTCTTACATCATTCAGCACAATCCGGTGCCACAAGGATACAAGAACGGCGGTGGTAATGCGTATGACACGGATTTACGTGATTTCACGCACGGTCGTATTTACCGCGTGGGTTATAATAAGGCACCAGAATACACGCCAGTTTCCTTGAAAACGCCGGCGGAATGTGTGGCGGCTTTGAGTAATTCGAACTTGTTTTGGCGTTTACAAGCGCAGCGTTTATTAGTGGAACGCGGTAATAAGGATGTGGTGCCAGCTTTAGTGGCTTTAATTAGTTCTGCCAAAACCGATGAAATCGGTCTCGCTCCAGGCGCCATCCATGCCCTAAGAACCTTAGAAGGCTTAGGTGTTCTGCCGATGGACGCTTTAGCTCGTGCGATGAAACATTCATCTGCGGCGGTGCGGAAGCAAGCGGTGCAGGTATTACCCCGCACGGCAGCTTCGGCGAAATTGATTTTAGACCAAAAAATGCTCAACGACAAAGACTCCTTAGTCGTATTACATTCTATTTTAGCCTTGATCGAATCCCCCTCTTCCCCAGCTATAGAAGCAGCGATGGCACGTAAGATTGCAGTCTCCGCAAAAACAACGGACCGCTGGATCCCAGATGCATTAGCAGCCTACGTTATGGCAGGTGGCCCGGCACGTCGTGCCGCATTCATCGCGAAACAAGGCGCTCAATCAGGTGCCGTAGTAGCGGAGAAGTTAGCGAAAGAAGCTAAAAATCCAACGACAGCTGGCACCGAATCAGGCCTCGACTTAGTCGTAGAAGAAGTACAAATCAAAGGCGGAAACTTCCGTTTACGCGAAGGCGCTAGTTTCGTCATCCGCGTAAAAAACAGAGGTGACAAAGCCTTGCCAAAAGGCACAGCCCTTCCATTAACCGTCAAAATCGAAGGAATGGGTCGTCGTACAGATTTAGAATCCTATACGTTCACAGACGGAGCGGCACCTGGCGAAACGGTTTCGGTGGTGAAAAATAACAACGGTCCTTGGACAGGTAACTTGGGTTGGACAGCAGACGAAGCGGGCAATTACGTGATGGAAGTTACCTTGGATACAAAAGCGGCATTAGGGGAGTCTAATCGCAACAATAACATCTTTAGACAAGCCATCGTGGTTTCTTTGCCGGCAGATTTAGGTTCGTATATCGTTGAGAAATCGTTCCGTGGAATGACCTCGGATGATTCTGCGAACGATATCGTCGCTTTATTGCGCTCGATCAAACAACCGGCAGGTGCTACCATGGGCGCAGCCTTGAAAGGTGCTTCTGCGACTTGGAATGCAAAACGTGTGGCAGAGTTATCAGCTGAAAACACCGACTTCCTAAAAGGTTTAGGCAAGCAATTACGACCGCAGGATGTGGATGCGTATGAGCGTTTGGCGGGTCTTTGGAAAGTAGAAATACCATCAGCTGAAGTAAAAGGCGTGGTCGTTAAAAGAACGATTATGACGATCAAAGAGGCGATGAAATACAGCCCAGCTGAATTCACGGTTCCAGCAGGAGCGACTGTCGAGTTGATCTTCGAAAACGTCGATGCCATGCAGCACAACTGGGTTTTAGGGGCTTTAGGTAGCCAAGAAAAAATCGGTTTAGCCGCAGACAAAATGATCACGGCGGCAGATGGCGCGGCGAAAAACTACATTCCTTCGTTACCAGAAATTTTGGCCTATACTCCATTAGTGGAATCAGACGGCCGCGTGAAAGTGGTCTTCAAAGCGCCTAGCGTTCCAGGTAATTATCCGTTCTTGTGTACCTTCCCGGGGCACTGGAGGATTATGAATGGCACAATGAAAGTAAATTAAAGCGGATGCTTTAATTTACTTTCATTGTTATCAAAGCACAAAGAGCAAAGCAAAAAGCACAAAGAAGGTTGTTGCTTCGCAACGATTCGTGAAATGTTTTTGACTAAGCTGCTGTGTTTAAAGCACAAAGAATAAAGCACAAAGTATAAAGTTGGATGTTGCTTCGCAACGATTCGTTAAATGTTTTTTACATAGTCCGAAGGACGACGAAATTCAATCAATATCTATTCTTTGTGCTTTATTCTTTGTGCTTTATATTTAGCTTTGCAGCATGAAATTCTCAATTAGCCACACGGATCCTAGCTCGAAGGCGCGCGCAGGGGAAATTACCACAGATCACGGGACGATTCAAACACCCATTTTCATGCCTGTAGGCACTGCGGGGACCGTTAAAGGCGTTCATATTTCAGAATTAACCGATCCTATTAAGGCCCAAATTATTCTTGGGAATACCTATCATTTGTACTTGCGTCCGGGTTTAGAGGTGATCGAAAAAGCGGGGGGATTGCACAAATTCAATGGCTGGCAGGGTCCTATTTTGACGGACTCGGGAGGCTACCAAGTGTATTCTTTGGCAGGAACAGGCCGTAAAATTCAGGAGGAAGGAGTAAAATTCAAATCACATATTGACGGAAGTATTCACTATTTCACGCCGGAGGGGGTGATGGATATTCAGCGCACGATCGGGGCGGATATTATGATGGCTTTCGACGAATGCACGCCGTATCCGTGTACCTACGAATACGCGCGGAAATCGATGGATATGACGCATCGCTGGTTAGATCGTTGCATCAAGCGCTTTGATGAAACAGATCCTAAATACGGCTACAATCAGACCCTATTTCCCATTGTTCAGGGAAGTGTTTACTCCGATTTACGGAAGGTTTCGGCAGAATATATTGCGTCCAAAGGTGCTTTTGGCAACGCCATCGGTGGATTATCCGTGGGCGAGCCAGTCGAAGATATGTACGCGATGGCGGATGAGGTAACAGATATTTTGCCCAAAGACAAACCTCGTTACCTAATGGGAGTGGGGACTCCGGCTAATATTTTGGAAGGAATCGCACTCGGGATTGATATGTTCGATTGCGTGATGCCCACGCGAAATGCCCGCAACGGGATGATTTTTACCACACAGGGAATTATTAATATCAAGAATAAGAAGTGGGAGTCTGACTTTTCGGTCATCGATCCACATTTCGTGAATGAGGTGCACGGTCAATACACGAAGTCTTACCTACGACACCTGGTTAGATGTGAAGAAATGCTGGGTGCAATGATTGCGAGTGTGTGTAACCTGCGCTTCTATCTGTGGATAGTAGGCGAGGCGCGCAAGGAAATTCAAGCGGGAACTTTTACGGCTTGGAAAAACCGAATGATCCCGCAATTTATGCACCGACTATAAATTTTCAAGGAATCGGCAATACCTTACTTTCTTTGAACGATGACAAGATCACCATCGTCGATGTGGCAGCCACTTCTTCGATTTCGTTGATCTTTTCAAGCATTAATTTCTGGTAGGTCGAAATATCTTTGGAAATTATTTTCAACATAAAATCGCCAGAACCCGTCACGTGATGGCACTCGATGACCTCTGGAATTTGGTTGATTTGCTTGACGAATGACTCCGTCACTTGCTTTTTGTGACCCGTTAAAGTCACGGTCACAAAAGTGCTAACCCCTAAACCTACTTTTTCTCTATCCACCTGAGCATGATAGCTTTGGATAATTCCCAAAGTCTCTAATTTCTTCACACGCTCCAAAGTAGGAGCCGGAGAAAGACCGATTTCTTTAGATAATTGGGCGTTTGTGATCTTCGCATTTTGCTGTAAAATCTCTAGCAATTTGTGGTCAGTTAGGTCTAGTTTGTTGATGCTCATATTTTTTTCGAAAGCATAAATTTAGAGAATTATTTCACT